>JAGACC010000168.1 GCA_017614295.1 Treponema sp. | reverse complement strand
TGAATTCCTTATGATGAACGGAGTGCCGCTTCCTTTAGCGGTAATGATGTGTATCCCGGAACCATGGAAGCACGACGAAAACATGAATGCTCAGAAAAAAGACTTCTACCACTACTGGGCAACCATGATGGAAAGCTGGGACGGACCTGCCGCAATTCTCTTTAGCGACGGAGACATTCTTGGCGCAACACTTGACCGCAACGGACTCCGCCCAAGCCGCTACTACATTACAAAAGACGGAATGCTCATCCTTAGCAGCGAAGTTGGAGTCTTGGACATACCGGAAGAAAACATAAAGATAAAATCTCGCCTGCAGCCGGGACGCATACTTCTTGTGGACACGGTTCAGAAAAAAATCATCAGCGACGAAGAATGCAAGGCCCAGTATGCAAACACCTATCCCTATGGCGAATGGCTGGACATGAACCTTGTTCACCTTGCAGACCTTAAGATTCCAAACAAAAGAATTCCTGTCCACACTTTGGAAGAGCGCAACATTCTTTACCGTGCATTCGGTTGGAATTACGAAGACGTAAACGAGATGGTTCTTCCAATGGCGCGCAACGGAGTTGAACCCACAGCAAGTATGGGCGTAGACACTCCGCTTGCAGTTATGAGCGAAAAGCACCAGAGCCTCTTTAGCTATTTTAAGCAGCTCTTTGCCCAGGTTACAAATCCTCCTATAGACAGCCTGCGCGAAAAAATTGTTACGGACACAACTGTTTATGTTGGAAAGGACGGAAACATTCTTGAACCCAATGCAAAAAACTGCCGCGTTTTGGAAATAAACAATCCTATTCTTACCGGAACGGATTTAATAAAGATTGCGGCACTCAATTCAAACGGACTTAAGGCAAAAACACTTTCAATACTTTTCCAAATTGAAGAGTCTCTGGGTGGGGAAAGCCTTCCCCTCGCTCCCAAGCCAAGTCGCTCCACGAATCGTTCCTGCGAGCAGGACGATTCTCTCCGCTTTGTTGGCTTGTACGCTACCCCTTCTAGCGGGGAGACCCCGCAACGCCCCCTGCTGTCTGCTGCACTGGAAAATCTTTTTAAGCAAATCGACAATGCCTATGCAGACGGTTACAACATCATAATCCTTAGCGACCGCGGAGTAGACAAAACCCATGCCGCAATCCCTGCAATCCTTGCGGTAAGTGCAGTTGAACAGTATCTTATCAGAACAAAAAAGCGTACTGCCGTTTCCATAATTCTTGAAAGCGCAGAAGTGCGTGACGTTCATCAGGCTGCCATGTGTCTTGGTTATGGTGCCCGTGCAATCAACCCCTACCTTGCCCACGAAGCCATTGCAGAACTTATTGACCAGAAGATTCTGGACAAGGACTACCACACTGCAATAGACGACTACAACAAGGCAGTTGTTAACGGTATTGTAAAGATTGCCGCCAAGATGGGAATCAGCACAATCCAGTCATACCAGTCTGCCCAGATTTTTGAAGCAGTCGGAATTGCCGGTGACGTTATAGAAAAATACTTTACGAATACCGTAAGCCGTGTTGGTGGAATCGGTCTAAAAGAAATAGAAGAAGATGTCCGCTACCATCACGCTCAGGGCTTTGACCCGGCAGGTCTTACCGTAAACCAGCATCTTGATTCAGTAGGAAACCACAAGCTTAGAAGGGGACCAACTGCAGAAAGCCACCTCTACAATCCGGAAACAATTGTTGCTTTGCAGCAGGCTACCCGTAACGGAGACTATAACCGCTTTAAGGAATACACAGCCCTTGTGGACTCCAACGATCATCCCCACACCTTGCGCGCAATGCTGGACTTTGATTTTGCATCCGACGGTGGAGTTCCTCTTGAAGAAGTTGAAAGCGTAGACGAAATCGTAAAGAGATTCAAGACAGGTGCAATGTCTTACGGTTCAATTTCAGAAGAGGCTCACAAGTGCATGGCTTTGGCAATGAACCACTTGCACGGAAAGTCTAACAGCGGTGAAGGCGGAGAAAAACCGGAGCGTCTTGGAACGGAATACAACAGCGCAATAAAGCAGGTTGCATCCGGCCGCTTTGGCGTAACAGAGGAATACCTTTTAAGCGCACGCGAGATTCAGATTAAGATGGCACAGGGAGCAAAGCCTGGAGAGGGAGGACACCTTCCCGGTAAAAAAGTTTATCCTTGGATTGCAAAGACACGCTATGCAACTCCGGGTGTAGCACTCATTTCTCCGCCACCGCACCACGATATTTATTCCATAGAAGATTTGGCACAGCTTATCTACGACTTAAAGAATGCAAACCGCGAAGCAAGAATCAGCGTAAAGCTTGTTAGCGAAGCAGGCGTTGGTACAATTGCCGCTGGTGTTGCAAAGGCTGGGGCACAGGTAATTTTGATTAGCGGTCACGACGGCGGAACAGGTGCTGCCCCAATAAGTTCCATCCACCATGCGGGTCTTCCATGGGAGCTTGGCCTTGCAGAAACCCACCAGACCCTTATGCAGAACGGACTCCGCGGACGCGTTGTTTTGGAAACAGACGGAAAGCTTATGAGCGGACGTGATGTTGTTATTGCCGCCTTGCTTGGTGCAGAGGAATTTGGTTTTGCAACGGCACCGCTTATTTCTATGGGATGCTCAATGATGCGCGTTTGCCAGCTGGACACATGTCCTTTTGGAGTTGCCACCCAGAACGAAAAGCTCCGCGCAAAATTCCCCGGAAAGCCAGAGTACGTAGAAAACTTTATGAAGTTCATCGCTCAGGAAATGAGGGAAATCATGGCAAAGCTTGGTGTTCGCTCTGTAGAAGAACTTTGCGGACGCACGGATTTGCTAAAGCTTAAAGACAAGCAGGGATTCAAGAGGGCAGGACTTGTAGACATGAGCCGCGTTCTTGCAAGTTCAAAAGCAAACAAAGAAGAGTCTACCGGTTGGAAAAAGGACCGCTCACTCTTTAACTTTGAGCTTGAAAAGAGAATTGACCTTACAAAGCTTCTTCCTGATTTTGAAAAGAATTGCAATAAGGGAATGTCCAATCTTGAAGGAGATTATATTCCAATCCAGTCAACAGACCGCACGGTTGGAACAGTACTTGGCAGCGAGATCCAGAAGAAGTTTGGCAATAGTCTTAAGGACGACACTTACCGCGTAAACTTTAGGGGAGGAGCAGGACAGAGCTTTGGTGCATTCATTCCAAAGGGGCTTACTCTTAGGCTTGAAGGCGATGCAAACGATGCATTCGGTAAGGGCTTGAGCGGTGGAAAGCTTGTAATTAAAAAGCCTGCTTCTTTTGAAGGAGATGCAGACAAGAACATTATCGTAGGAAACGTAGCCCTGTTTGGAGCTACCAGCGGAACTGCATTCATTAACGGTGTTGCAGGTGAGCGCTTCTGCGTAAGAAATTCCGGTGCTACAGTTGTTGCGGAAGGATGCGGAGACCACGGCCTTGAATACATGACCGGAGGAACTGCCGTAATCCTTGGCGGAACAGGAAAGAATCTCTGTGCAGGAATGAGCGGTGGTGTTGCTTACGTACTTGATGAAAAGCACGATTTGTACAAGAGGCTTAACCACGAGCTTATAAAGATGTATGCCCTTGATGACGAAACAACAACTCTTCCTTCCGAAACATCAGACGAAGAGAAGCTTCATTCCCTCATTGAACAGCACCTTGCAGAAACAGAAAGTGTCCGCGCAAAGAGTATTCTTGACAACTGGAACCATTACCGCAAAGCCTTCAAGAAAATCATTCCTAATGACTACCTAAAGATTATGAAGGAAATTGCAGCTCAGGAAAAGAGTGGTTCAGAGCACGAAGAAGCGGTGCTTTTAGCTTTCAGAAAGTGTACAGCTTAGGAGGAATTAAAATGGCAAAACCAACAGGATTCATGGAATATAAAAGAGTAGAAAACGCAAGCCTTTCACCTTTGGAGCGCATTGCAAACTTTAAGGAATTTCATCCCAAACTTGATGAAAAGGCCAGGCGCGAACAGGCTGCACGTTGCATGAACTGCGGAGTTCCAATGTGCGGAGCTGCCCTTAAGCTAAAGGGAATGGTTACAGGCTGTCCTCTTCACAACTACATACCGGAGTGGAATGACGCTCTCTACAACGGACAGTTCGACATGGCTGCATGGAGGCTTTTAAAAACTTCAAGCTTCCCGGAATTTACAGGACGCGTTTGCCCAGCCCTCTGCGAAAAAGCATGCAACTGCGGAAGCCCCGTGGTTGGAGAGAATGCGGTTACGGTTCACGACAATGAGCTTTTTATTATAGAAAAGGCATTTGCAACAGGTTACATGAAGCCGGAAGTTCCAAAGACAAGAAGCGGAAAGAAGGTTGCAGTAATTGGTTCCGGACCAAGCGGACTTGCCGTTGCAGACTGGCTTAACCGCCGCGGACACAGCGTAACTGTTTTTGAGCGCGAAGACAAAGCGGGTGGGCTTTTGATGTACGGTATTCCCAACATGAAGCTGGAAAAGAACATAATCGACCGCCGCATAAACCTTATGAAGGAAGAAGGCGTTGAATTTGTTTTTAATGCGGATGTCGGACGTTCTGCTTCTGCTGACCATATCCTTGGTGAATACGATGCGGTTGCCCTTTGCTGCGGTGCAAAAAAAGCAAGAGCATTGAATGCAGTTGGAATTGAAAAACTTTCTGCAGAAGGAAAAGGTGTTGCTGGCGGAAAAATGTTGGCAGTTGATTTTCTTACCGCTGTTACAAAATGCGTAATTTCTACAAGCCATGCCCTGGAAGAAATTTCCATGCAGCCTACAAACGGTCAGATTGCCCAGATGCTCAAAAAGCTTTACGGAATAGAAGTTGAAGGCAAGCACGTTATTATTGTTGGCGGTGGTGATACAGGAAACGACTGCTGCGGTTCTTCAATCAGGTTGGGTGCTGCAAGCGTTACCCAGATAGAGATGATGCCTTGTCCTCCAGT
>JAGACC010000019.1 GCA_017614295.1 Treponema sp. | reverse complement strand
GGTTCGACTCCCTGAAGTTTTTTTTCTTAAGTCTGGATTTATTTCTTTGGGGATTTGTTTTTTATGTTACGAATTTCTTTAGCGGTAGACGGGAGTCGAACAAATTCTTGATGCTGATTGTTTAACTGAGGTATTTTGTTTTATTAGAATTTATTTTATTCTTCACCCCTCCGGTCGCTTTTTCCTCCCACCTGGTCGGCGCTCCCTTCGGGCGGGTTCGACACCCGCATTTATTTGTTACGATTTTATTGGTTGTGTTAGGATTTATTTTGTTTGTTACCAGTTGAATTCTAAGCGGTAGACGGGAGTCGAACCCGCGTTTCAGGCTTGGGAAGCGTGCATAATACCGTTATATGACTACCGCGCGGTGAAGGTAATATAGCATGGATGGGCGGAAAATGCAAGGGTTTGGGGAGACGGATTCTTAGGCGCTGTATTTCTTTATTACCCAGTCATGCTTTTCCAAATCTATGCTTTCGCCGCAATAGCTACACTTCTTGCCTTCTACAAGGGACAGGGAAGAACCACAGCCTTTGCACCTTAGGACAGACGGGCCGCAGACAATCTGGGTTTTGCATTCTGCCGACTTGGTAAAAAGCATGTTTATGTTTTCTTCGCTAACAGAGCAAGCAGAGCCGTTATATGTAACAAGCTTTACGCAGGCTTCCACTTCCGCTTTCTGGAGTCCGTCCGAAACGGAATAGTCTTTTAGACTTATGTAGATAGTCTCCATGTCTATTACGTCCCTGTACCTGTCCCTATAGTTTGAAAGGTCGCAAGTTGCAAAGGCATTAAGCTGATCCAAAGTTTCTGCAAAGTGAACGGTTGCAAGCTTGTTCTGAACGTTGGAATAAAATGCAGAAAGAGAAAAATGCGGGTCAATGGATTTTACCCGGTTCTGCATAAACCTGTTGTTTTCTTCTGCCTTTTTATGCTTGTCCAGAATCTTTTTGGAAACGTAATTAAACGTTGCCTTTACCTGAATTACCGGAAAGATGAATGCGTTAAAAATAGCAACCGCTATGGCAGCGAGAGGCATTGCGGCAAACATGGCAAGAATTGGAGCACCAATCAATGTTGTAAGAAAGCCACCGCCAGTTTCCTTTCTAAAGCTTGAAAAATTAAAGACCACGTAAAGGATATAAATCGCGGTAACAAAGAGGTCCGTATACAAGAAGACTTTTGGGGTGAACTTCTTTCTTGCAGCCTTGTACCTTTCGTATTCAAGCTCGTAGTCGCTACGGAGAACAAAGTCGGAAACTTTTTTGGAAAGATCTTCCACCATGAATTTTGTTCCGCAGTAGTCGCATCCGTCCAGAAGGCTTTCCTTTGTCTGGGTAGCACCGCAGCTTGGGCAGACGACTTCGCTTTCCGTAAGATACTTTGCGCTTGCCACCGTGTAACGCGCAATATCCTTATCCGTTCTTGAATAGATTGTCTCACCGCTTTTTAAGTAGGATGTAGTTGCAGCTATGTCTTCCGTTACGCTTTCTATCTGGTACTTGCCGTCGGAAAAGCTTTCCGTCTGAACAGGAGGAAGGGAGCTGTGGTTAACGCGTACGGAGTTAAAGCTGCACTGAATATTCATCCTTTTTAGACGGTTGTGCCTTAGCTCCAGTATGTTCCTAAAAAGCTGGGTAACATCGTTTTGAACTTCGGGATTCTCTTCGTTTGTGGTGGAATAAAGAAAATCAGCGTAGTCTTTGCGGAACTTTGCAAACATGTCTTTTGTAGGTATTCCGCCGCCAGCTATGTCGTAACCGTCCTTGTCTCCAAAGCGTGCCTTTAGCTCTTCCACCACCGGCGAAAGAAACATAAAAGCTGGCAGAAAAAACATAAGTCCGAATATTGGCATGCAGATCTTTGCAAGCAGGCTAAATTCACCGTCTCCAGAAAAAGGCGATTCCATCATGGCAATTGCAGTAAAAACACACAAGCTTCCAAGCAAAAACTTCTTTATTAATCCTTTCTTTTCCTTCATACGCCAAACTCCTAGAAATTATTTTGTAGTTTTACAACTCAAAGTTGCAGTATTCTCTTATTACCCAGTCATGGTTTTCCAGATCCATTTCTTTTCCGCAGAACTTGCATTTCTTTCCTTCCAAAAAAGACAGGGAAGCACCGCAGCCTTTGCACCTCATAACGGCAGGGGCACAGACAATCTGGGTTTTACATTCGGCAGATTTTGTAAAGAGCATGCTTATACTTTCTTTTTCTACGGAGCATTTGCGCCCATTGTAGGAAACGAGTTTTACAGCAGTCTCCACCCGGGCTTTTTGCAAACCGCCAGAAACGGTATAGTCCTTAAGCCTTATATATTCAACATTCATATCGATTACGCCCTTGTATTTTTCCCTGTAACTGCTTAGGTCGCAGAGGGAAAAGGCATTAATCTGATCCGAAGACTCCGCAAAGTGAACGGTTGCAAGCTTGTTCTGAACATTGGAATAGAAGGATGAAATTGAAAAATAAGGATCGCATTTTTTTACGATATCCTGCATCTTTTTGTTTCCAGCTTCTGCCTGCCTCTGCTTGTCCAAAACTTTTTTTGAAGCATAACGGAGCGTTGCACCAATCTGAACAAAGGGGAATATGAATGCGTTAAAAATACCGACTGCTATAGCGGCAAATGGCATTGCAAAGAAAATCATAAGGATTGGAACGCAGACAACCGTAGAGACAACTCCGAATCCTGTTTCTGCCCTGAACTTGGAAAAATTAAAGAGCGTGTAAATAGTATACAGGACAACCCAGAACAAGTCCGTATAGATAAAGACTTTGGGAGTAAAGTTGCTTCTTGCTTCCTTGTATCTTTCGTACTGGAGTTCATAGTCACTGCGGAGGGCAAAGTCAGAAATTTTTTCTTCCAGGTCTTCTATCATGAATTTTGTACCGCAGTAATCGCAGCCATCCAAGAGCTGTTCTTTTGTTTGAGTTGCGCCGCAACTGGGACAGACAAGTTCATGGTCAGAAATATATTTTGCGCTTGCCACAGTATAACGGGCAACATCCTTATCCGTCCTTGTATAGATTGTATCTTTGTCTTT
>JAGACC010000167.1 GCA_017614295.1 Treponema sp. | reverse complement strand
GAATTTTTTACCGCTTGTACAAAGGTGGGCTTGTATTTTTTTGCGAGGGACGGATATTCGTCTTTTTTGCCCAAGTCGCTAAGGACTACTTTTGTTAAAAGCCTTCCGCACGGCATCTGCATAAAGAGCTTGAATGATTCTGGGTCGAATTGCCTTTTGTTTTTTCCGTATAGAACTTCGTACTTACGTTTTTTGTCTGGCCAGGTAGAAAAAAGTTTTGCCGCCTGGGAAAGTGTATAAAGAGCCACGATCCCCTGCGGCAGCAAGAACCATACCGAGATTTTATACAGCGGTATGGCTATAGCAAGAATGCTCAAAAAAAGCAGCAAAAATCCGTAAGCATTCAGGTAGCAGTACCTGAAAAACTTATGTTTTTGCATTTTTACTTTGTGAGTGCAGCGTAGAATGAGTCTACGATTCTCTGAGCTTCTTCGTCTTTCTTTGCGTCAAGCAAAACAGATGTTGTCTGTGTGAAGCCTTCGTAGTAAAGGTGATATGCCGGGCAGAACATTCCACAAACAGCTTCTTTTGTGTAGCCAACTTCTTTGATGCTTGAAGGAAGAAGGTATTTTACTTCGCGTGAAATTTCGAACTTCCAGCACTGGATTGTGCTTGCTACTTCGATAACGCGCTTGTTTGTGATAACAACAAAACCTTTCCTCTTTGTACCAAGAAGGCCAGCGACTGTCTTCTGAATTTTACCCAAAGTCTTTGCAATTGGGTTTGAGCTGGTTGCCCAGAGTTCTGCTTCGATCTCTGCTACAAGTTCTTCTCCATCGTTCAAAACCAATCCTGATTTCAACTCTGCCATAATAAATGCTCCTCTCTGAACGAATAATCGTCCAACATAAATTATTAAAAAGCGTTACGTTTTTTAACACTTTAAATTTATTATAACTTAGATCTGCAATATTTCAAGCAAAATCTTTATTTTTTTTATAGAAAGAACTTAGCCGTTTGCGTGTTCCCTTACAAGACGGTTTATTTCGTCCGCCATGTTGTCCAGGGAAACCTGCTTTTGTACGGCACCGTTTTCCCATCCAGCCTTTGGCATTCCGTATACGACGGAGGAATTTTCATCCTGGCCAAGGGTCCATGCTCCCTGCTTCCTCATTTCTGCAAGCTGTTCAGCGCCGTCCCTACCCATACCGGTCATGATAACTCCAAGTGCGCGGTTCTGGTAGATTTTTGCCACTGATTCAAACATAACGTCTGCGGATGGCCTGTGTCCGTTGCGGAAGTCTGCCTTGCTAAGCCTGATTACGTTGCAAAGCGTTGATTTTTCTACGACTATATGGAAGTCTCCGGGGGCTACATAAACCATTCCTGGGTGGATAAGGTCTCCGTCTTCTGCTTCCTTTACTTCCAGAGGGCATATCCTGTTAAGCGAATTTGCAAATTCCTTTGTAAATCCGGCTGGCATGTGCTGTACGATAAGGATTGGCCTTGGGAATTTGGGGTCTATCTTTGCAAGCATTTCGCGGAGTGCGTTTGGTCCTCCGGTGGAAATACCGATTGCTACGATTTCTATTGGTCCCGGGTTCCTTTCCGGCTTGATTACGGCTGGTTCCTTTGGCTTTGAAGGCTTCCATATTGATGCGGAGAAGATAGGCAGTTCTGTCTTTTGCTCCAGGGGAGTCTTTACCGCTCCAGTGGGTTTTGCCGCGCTGGTAGGCTTTGCCTCTACTGTTGGCTGGGCTTTTGCAAGACCCGCCTTCTTTACGCTAAGTTCTGCTTCCTTGTACTTGGTCTGCTGGATAAAGAAGTCCGTCGGGTATACGTTCTTGCCCTTACGGCGAGCGTACCTTGAACCGTAGGATGCTATGCGTTCTATAAGTGCTGCGGAAACCGACATGATGTTGCTGGAAACCGAGCCAGAAGGTTTTGTAATAAAGTCTATTGCGCCAAGTTCAAGACACTGCATGGTAACGGCGGCACCCTTTGTTGCTACCGAGGAGAGGATAAGAACAGGTATGTCTATGCCCTGCATCTTCCGCTCCCTAAGGAATTCCACACCGTTCATTTCCGGCATCTCTATGTCCAGAATTATAATGTCCGGTTTGGTCGTGGGGATTTTCTGTAGGCAGAAGCGTCCGTTCATTGCCGTAGCGCAGACTTTCATGCCCTGAGTGCTGTCCACAACTCTTGAGATAAGATTGCGCATCAATGCTGAATCATCGCAAACTAAAACTTGTATGTCGTCCATATTTATGTTATCCCTCCCGCCAAAAAAGCAGGCTTGTGTTATGGGCACCGCAATTGTAATGCCCATGAGTTTGCTAAATTAGAAAACTTCTAGAGCTCGTTCTTTTCGTAAAGGCAGGCCCAGTCGGTTTTTAGGAATTTGAATTTGGTATCCATTCCGAACAAACTTTCCGAGTGCCCTATGAAGAGGTATGAATGGTCAGACATTGAGCGGTAGAAGCGGTCTATGGTAGCTTTTTGCGCTGCCTCGTCAAAGTAGATCAAAACGTTGCGGCAAAAAACGATGTCGTAGTTCTTTACGCCGCTTTCGTTTCTAAGGTTATGGTAGTCAAAAAGAACATTGTTCATGAGCTCTGGCTTTACCTGGTAACCCGAATCCGTCTTGGTAAAATATTTTTCCAGGTAGTTCTGGGGAATGCCTGTTATGCGGGGTAGGGGATAAAAACCCTGCTGGCCAACCAGAATGGACTTTAGCGAAATGTCCGAAGCCCTTACTTCGTATGTGTAGGGAGCCGGAAGCTTGTCCTGAAGGAGCATGGCGATTGTATAGGGTTCTTCTCCTGTTGAGCAGCCTGCGCTCCAGATGCGGATTTTTGTTTCTCCGACCTTCTTTTTTTCTTCTATTACGTGTGGAATTACGTAATTTATTAGCGCGTCAAAATGCGGCTGGTTGCGGAAGAAGCGTGTCAAATTTGTGGTTATGCTGTCCAAGAATTTCTTGAATTCTTCCAAATCTGTGGTGATTATCTTATAGTACTGCTGAACGTCGTCTATCTTTTTTTCTCTAAGGCGTTCCTTTAGCCTGCTGTCCAAAATGGAGCGGTTTGTCTCGGAAAACGTAATGCCGCTTGTATCGTAAATGAGTTTTCGGAATTCATCAAATTGTAAATCTGTAAGCAAATCTGACATATACATATTATATACCGCCATCCAAGATTTGTAAACTGTATATCTTGCCTTTTTGGGACGGAGATTTTTTTGCTCTTCCATTCTGCTTTTTGGCTAACTCGACCGTCCGTGCCTATGCGCCACCGCCGTTCCGCCCTTCGCTAACGCTCATAGCCTTGCGGCTACTTCGGGGCTCCATGGCGGCGTATGTTGGTTTGTCCTATGCGTCTCCGCAGTTTGCTTGGAGTTTCGCACATTCGTGCTTGCTGCGAGAACCGCCCTTCGTGAACAATAGACCTGTTCGGAAACTTTGTTCCCTCACAGGTTGCGAGTTTAAAATCGCTAAAATAGTGCGATTTTAAACATCGCATTTCAAAGTAACTTGTTCTGAAACTGAAGTTTCCGAACAAGTTTAATGTGCGTCAAGGAGGTGTCTTAGCTGGTAGCGGTATGCAAAGGTTTAAAATTAAAAAAGCCCCTAAAGCTAAGCTCCAGAGGCTGTTTTTGCTTAATTAAGTTTGATTTAATCTTAGCGCTTTGCGAAGTTTACAACGTTTGTCGGGTTAATGGACTTTCCGTTCTTGTAAACCGTAAAGTGAAGGTGAGGACCGGTACTTGCACCTGTGCTACCAACAAGACCGATCTTTGTGGTTGTGTCAACAAATGCTCCGTTTGAAGTAAGAATGCGGGTCATGTGGCCGTAAAGTGTCTTGTAGCCCTGTCCGTGGCTTACGATTACGTAGTTTCCGTATACGTTGCTGTAGCCTGTGCTTACAACGCGTCCTGCCTTTGCAGAATAGATTGGTGTTCCCTTTGGACAAGCCATGTCTATACCGCCGTGGTATGAGCGCCTTCCGCTTCCGAATGGGTCCGGTCTCCAACCCCAGCGTGATGAAATGTAGAAGTAGCTGTGGAGTGGAAGCTTGAAGAGGTCTCCGTTGATTTCCAGCTTTGTTTCCCAGTCCATTTCTGCGCCAGGAACGAATACTGTTGTGCCCATCTTGAGCGGTGAGTTAAGGTCAATGTTGTTTACGATTGCGCAGCGTTCTGCGTCGACGGAATATTTTTCTGCGATTGTTGCAGGTGTTTCGTTTTCTTTCTTTGTTGTATAAAGGATTCCTGATATTGAAGGGATTTTAAGGTACTGGCCCGGCTGGATAAGACGGGAGTTTGTTATTGTATTGTTTGCGCTGTAGATTGTGTCTGTTGTAACACCGTGGCTGCTTGCTATGTAGCCAATCATGTCGCCTTTTTTAACTCTGTAGGAAGTATATGTAAGGGTTGTGGAAGTATTGTCGCTTACTGCAGGAGCCTCTGCTTCTTGGTCTTCTCCCATGAGGGCTGCAAGTCCTAATGCTTCTGAGTCTGCATCCATGTCGCTTACTGTTGAAATCTTAACGGATGAATCAGCCTCGGACATAATCATTGAAAGCTTGGGGTCTGAGCCGCCGCCTTGGCCGTTTGTATTGTTAACGTGAAGGACTGCGAGCGTAGCACCGATAACAATGCCTGCTGCACAGACTATGCTTGCGGAGCAAGTAACAAAAACTTTTGAATAATAGCCCAAATTGGAGGGCTTGGACGAGAAACGTTTCTTTGAGAAGACCATTTTTTTCATAAAACTTCCTAT
>JAGACC010000166.1 GCA_017614295.1 Treponema sp. | reverse complement strand
TTTTCTTTATCAGTCTTTCTACATCAACAGGAATTGGTTCTGCATAGTAATCAATTCCCTGATTTTTAAATTCCTTTACAATTTCCATTTTTATTTTATACTCTTCTGAATCCAATGGAAAAATCCACCATCGGCGAAGTAAACCAACAGTTTTTAAGGGGATATTTTCATCATAATTAAACGAATAATCATCCGTTACATTTGCCTTTAAGTCAACAATTAAATATCTTGACATTTCTATATCCTTGACCCTCAAAGCCTCAATGGCTGCTGTCTCTCCATCAACATTCTTTAAATTTATATCTGCATGCCCTTTTTCAACAAGGAGCCTGGCCTTTTCCATGTTAATCTTTTTATCAGGTATATGCATTGACGGAAGCATCATCAGAGGTGTCGTTCCTTCAATGTAAAATTCGTTAACAACGCCATTGGAATCCAGTGGAACGGATTTCAAGGAAATGTCAGGATTCGCTCCGTAGTCAAGCAGAATCTTTACAAAATCAGGGGGAATTTCCCCATAACAGCAGGCCATAAACAACGGAGTTTCTCCACCTTCTGGACATTGTATGTTAGGATCCATTCCGCATTCCAGCAGAGCTTTCATGGATTTTAGTTTTAAGCATCTTACAGACCAGTGCAGGAGTGTATAATGATTTGAATTGTCCACTGCATCCATCTGCTCAGGATTTTTTCTGCATATTTTTTTTATTCTCGAAACATTTTCTGTCTGGACAGCTTTTGCCAATTCCAGGGCATCTGTATTACTAAAATTATCCGTTATGTAATGAGACAAAAATATTGTCCGTGAACAGCCGAAAAATATGGAAATACACAATATAAAAGAAAGCAAATAAATCTTTTTAATCATCATTCATAACCTACCATTTGTAATGAAAAAATAACAGAATCCATTGTATGCCAATCTACGGCAACGCCAATTTTTGAGTTGCTAATTGCAGGCGGATGGGGTAAGAACGTCAATTTATCAATGGGGCTAGAAAATGGACCAAATATTCCATTTAAAATCTCTCCATTGACAATGAAAACATTCATACTTGCATTATAGTCAGAAGCAGAAAGTCCATAGGCAGACAGGTTGACCGTAGCTGGGTTAAACAAAATGGCATTGAGGTTTGTTGCCACAGCATTTGCGGCTGCTTCTGCTCCACCCTTAGAGTGTCCTATAAAAGTAATTTCCGAATTTGGATGAGAATCTACAAATTTACTTGCTTTTTTAATAGATAACATCATATCAGTTGATCCTCCAAAATAATGTATTACATTTATTATTGTGTCATCAAGTATTTTCTTAGACATTTCTGTTTTCCGTGTTAAAATACCAGTAACTAAATGTTGCTATGTTCATTTAAAATACAATAGGTGGTATATATGAAATTGAATTCTCCTTTGGCAGGTATTTTAATGGGAATGATTATTGCTTCGGCTACTTGTATTACGGCTTCTGGAACGGAAGGCAAGTCTAAAAGCAATTCGCAGGATTCGGCAGGCAAAAGCTTTACAGTTTTAAATATGACTCCGGAGGGTGAACTACCTTCGCAAGTTGAATATCCCGCGATTCAGATTCAGTTTTCAGAACCGGTTGTGGCGTTAAAAGAACTTGGGGAACAGGAAAGCTCCTCTTATGTCTTTTCTATTGAACCACCGCTTAAAGGTGTCTTCCGCTGGAAGGGTACATCTGTCCTCTCTTTTGAAAGTACAGACAAAACTGTACCCCAAAAACAGTATACGGTCCGCATAAACCCTAACCTTGTGTCCAAAAAAGGAAACAAGATTTCCGGTCGCCTGGAATATACTTTCCATACAGAAGAACTAAAGCTCAATTCCATACAGCCCGCTTATACAGACTATAAGGAAGGCCGCTACGTTGACTCTTCAAACGTTCCCCCGGAAATGGCAAGGGACATAGCGCTTTACTTTAACCTTCCCATAAACGCTTCGGTAGTTTCAAAGACAATCACCGTTACGGACAACAAAAACAAGACCTACGATTTTTCCGCATTTAATGACGGAGAAAAGACCCTCGTGCTTCGCCTAAAGGAAAAGCCCGCAGAAGACAGGCAGATTACGGTAACGCTTAACAAAGGCTCCGTTGCGGACAAGGACTGCTACCCCACAAGCGCCAACCGCTCAAGAAGCTTCCATACACTTGTTCCTTTTGTAATAAAAGACCACTCAGAAAACATAAGCTGGCTTTCCCGCCAGTACGACAAACCCGTCCGCCTAACATTTTCTTCTATATTAAAGGAAGAAAGCGAAGCAGAAATTGCTCCATTCATAACTGCAGAAGGCAAGAAGAAAAAAGTTACCGCCTCAAAGGAAAACCTTTTGGTTCAGGGAAAGACCCTTTTGATTTTTGGCCTGCCCTTTGACTATAATGAAACATATACGCTCAAAGTTTCATCCGGTTTAAAAGACATATACGGACGCAAGCTGGACAAGGACTATTCGTTTACAATAAAAGTGCCAGATGCGGAAAGCTTTGTATCCTTTAAGAATTCCGGCCTTCAGACTTTGGAGAGCCAGTTTACTCCAAGGATTGTGTTCACCCACCAGAACATAAAGTCTCCGTCTTCCTACACGATTGAACCATTGACTCTTGCAGACGGAACAAAATCCGTACAGAGGGGTAAAACTGTAACCCTTAACATTTCTAAGATTCCTCAGAACAAGAGGGTTACAGAAACAGTTGATCTCCGTGAATATTTGCAGGCTGTTGGAAGTCACTACCGTGGAGCAATTCACTTTAAGGCAGACATCAATGTGGAAAGCAAGTGGCAGGACTGGCGCACAAAAAAATACCACACAGAACTAAACCCACACAGCAACGAGCAGATAATCCAGGTAACGGACTTGGGTGTAACCGTGCGCTATGCCTATAACCGCGCAGTTGTAATGGTAACAAGCCTTTCAACCGGTAAACCAGTCCCCAACGCAACCGTTAACGTAAAGATTATCCCCCACTACGACTTGTACGAAAGCAACGGCGGCTTTACAAACGTAATCACCAAGAATTATGCAAACTTTGCAAGCGGAACAACAGACAGCGAAGGTCTTGCCATAATTGAATTCAAGAACGACGTGGTGGCAGCCCTACAGACTAACGAAAACGGAAAGCGCGTAACCTACACAAGAAACAGCCTCTATGTGGAAGCAAAAACTTCGGATGACCGTGTAATCTTCTGCCCTGCAGAAAACAGATTCTGGTGGTCTTCTGGCAGCATGAACACAGCAGACATAGAAGGCTTTGCCCGCGAAGAGATGGTTACTTCCATATTCACAGACCGTGGACTTTACAAACCGGGCGAAACCGTAAGCTACAAGGTGATTGACCGTACTTTGTATAAGGAAGAATACACAGTTCCACGCGGAAAAGACGCTGAATACACGCTATCTTTTGTTAGCAACAACAAAGACCTGTATAAGACAAGCGGCACACTGTCTGCAAACGGTACGGCATCCGGTTCATTTAAGGTTCCCGACGACTTAAAGCCAGGTGAATACAATATACAATATACAAGACAGGTTTCCGGTTCTAACTATACGAACTATTGCCCTGTTCAGGTACAGTTCTTTGAAAAACTGCGGTTTGAAGCAGAAGCATCTGTTCCACAGGGGACATACTACAGGGGAGATTCCCTTTCCGCAGACCTTAGTGCATCTTATCTTGGCGGCGGTGCATTGGACAACAGCTCCTACACTTCCACATGGACTAGGCAAAAGCAAAATTTCTATGCAAAGACACCGGCATACAAAGACTATACTTACGGCCCCAAAAAGAGCGCAAGCGACAGCTACCTTAGGGAAAATGGCAGCGGAAGCCTGAATGCAGAAGGAAAAGCCACTATTAGCCACAATACGGGTACAGAAAAGGGTACAGTTGCACCTGCTACTCCTTACCTTTACACAATGGAAGCTAGGGTAACAGATTCCGGTAACCAGGCAATAAGCACAAGCGCATCCGTTTTGGTTCACCCGGCAAAATTCTATATTGGTTTGAGCAACGCAAAGAACATAAAGGGTTTTGCAAAAAAAGGCGACACCCTAAAGTTTGAATATGTATGCATCACTTCGGAAGAAAAAGCCGCATCCCAGAACATACTTCCCAAAGACGGCAAGATAAAGCTTGAACTTTTGCGCGAAGAATGGAAGAAAACCCAGCGTCTAGACGGCAGCGGCTACGTTTCATACGACTGGAAGCGCGAAGATGTACTTGAAGACGAACGTTCGTTAGCAACCACAGACAGCAATGAATTCTCGGTAGTTCCACAGAAAGGCGGTTGCTACACCCTAAGGCTAAGCACAAAAGACGCAAACGGTAGCGATGTAATTACGGAACGCACATTCTACGTTACAAGCAGCGACTGGTACTGGCATACAGAAAACCAGCAGCAGATAGGCCTTACTCCGGACAAGAATAAGTATGCAGTAAGCGAAACAGCCCAGATCATGGTTCAAAGTGAGCTTCCCCGCGGAAAATACCTTATGACTATAGAACGCGGCACAATCCTTTCGCAGAAGGTCATAACACTTACGGAGCCAACATCTGTTATCTCTGTTCCTATCCAGGATAACTATGCACCTATAATCTACGTCTCACTTTCTTCTTATTCAGTGCGCCAGAATGGAAACACCGGTGCTACAGAAGAAAAAAGGGATACAGATAAACCCAAGGGATACTTTGGAGTAACAGCCCTTAACGTAGACATTAAGACCAAGACCTTTGACATACAGATAAAGATGGACAAACCATCCTACCGCGCAGGTGAAAAGGCACAGATTACCCTTCACGCCTCCCGCAACGGACAAGCTCTTGCAAACGCAGAACTGGCACTTATTGCGGCAGACCGTGGCGTACTAGACTTGATTGGATACCATATCGAAGATCCAACCAAAAAATTCTATAGTGTAATGTATTTCCCAGACCGTGCTACAGGTGGAGATTCCCGCCAGCTTTTGATTGACCATGCGGATGAATCAGAAGAGAGCGTCCAAATTCTAGAGGATGAATGCATGGTATACGAAAGCGCAGCAGCACCAAAAATGATGGCAAAGTCAGCCGGTGTTACAAGAAATACAGCAATGGGCTCTGTGGTAAGCAAAGAAAAAAATGCCGAAAGTTCAAGCCCTGCATTAAAAGTACGCAAGAACTTTGCTTCAACAGCTTTGTTCCGCCCAGATTTGGTAACAGATGCAAACGGAGACGTTACCGTAACATTCACCCTTCCCGACTCACTAACAACCTACCGCGTAACAGCCGTTGGCGTAAAGGACAATTTCTTTGCAAAGGCAGAAGAAGAGCTAGACGTTGCAGAGCCAATCTCTGTACGCCAAGTTCTGACAAGAAAGCTACGCCTGGACGACAAGGGAGAAGCCGGTGTTACCATTACCAACCTGGATGCACAGGCACACGACGTAACGGTAGAAATGAATGTCCACAGCGGAGTGGAAAAAGCCGACGGTGAGCAGAAAGAGTCTTCCGTACAAAAGCTTCCGGGAAAAGCATCTGTTGAAGGAGAAAGCAAAAAGACAATTTCCGTTAAGGGTCAAAGCACGCAGGCTCTAATGTTCAGCATAAAGGCAGAGCTACAGGGCTGGATTACGGTAGAATACACCGTTACGGGAGACCTTATAAACGAAAAGATTCTTGTTCCTCTGGAAATAGAAAAGCCCTATATCTTTGAGGCTGTAACCACGATAGGCGAAGTCCGCAATGAACCGGGAATTAAAGACGGCAAGGCCTCCGCAAAAGAAACGATTATTCTGCCGGGCGATGCAGAAGACGGAAGGGGAAGCCTTTATGTTCAGCTTGACCCGACAAGACTTGGTGTTCTGCGCGAAGCGGTTGGATATGTCTTCCACTATCCTTACGGCTG
>JAGACC010000165.1 GCA_017614295.1 Treponema sp. | reverse complement strand
GTTTTCATTAGTTCTTACTTTTAGGAATATGTTTAAATGGTAAAAGAATATTGTGAAAACTAACGTTCGTGTGCTATAATCTCTACATGCCCAAAACAAAGCCCCAGATAAGAAAAGAAATAAGGGAACTCCTCGCTTCCAAAAGCGCACAGGAACTTAACGATGAATCCAATAGAATATGCGCAGCCTTTTTGCAGACTAAGTTCTATAAAGAAGCTGATGCAATTCTAAGCTACATGCCCATGCCAAAGGAAGCGTCGCCCCTTTGCATAACAGAAGCCGCGCTAAAAGACGGAAAGGCTCTTGCCCTGCCGCGCACTGTTCCTAATACAAACATCATGGACTTTTACCTTATAAAAAAAGACATCCCCCTGCAAAACCAACTTACACAAGGCGCTTGGAATATAGAGGAACCTTCTGACAGCTGCGAAAATTTCTTTCCCCATATTGGAAAGTTCAAAAGAATAGCAGTGATTGTTCCTGGAGTTGCATTTACAAAAGAAGGCCTGCGTCTTGGTCACGGAAAGGGCTTTTACGACATCTACATAGAGCGCCTCTTACAAAAATGCAAAGAGAAAGAAAGTAGGGTAAAGCTTTTAGGCCTTTGCTTTGGCTTTCAGCTATTACCCTTTGTCCCCTGCGAAGAACACGACGTAAAGATGGACCTAATGCTATGCTAATCCGGCTAAGAATTACTTCTTTGAGTCAACAGAAAAGACTTTAAAAATTGGATCTTCGGGAAGGTACCTTTCAAGTATTTCCAGGAACATTTTGTCCGTAGCCTTTTCCAGTTCCACATAGTTAGAAAGGTATTCGGTTGCGTTACCCTCCAAAAGCCCCTGCTGAATAAGCTCTGCCGTACCGGTGTTTGTCTGTGTCTTACTAAGTTCGTTAGAGATCCATTTTGTCTTTATAGCCTTTACGGTCTTTGCAACATCCTGTTGTGTCCGCACCTTCTGCTTCTTCTTTGGGTCAGCCTCTCCGCCAGAAGGATTGGAAAGTGTTAAATCGCTCTTTAGAGAATTGAATGCCTTCTTGTATGCGCTGTAAAAATTGTTTGTATGAAGAACCGCATCAGCCTTTAGCATTCCCACCTGAACAGACGGTGTTGCAAGTGTGTAGCTGCACTTTATGTCGTCCTTCTGTGCCTTAAGGAATTCCTGGGTCCTTGCGCTAAGTTCAATCAAAAGTGCGTTAAAGAGAACCCTCTGCTTTTTTTCTTCCGGGCATTGGAAGTAGTAAAGAACCGGGTCAAAGAAGTCTTTTGTTGGAACAAGAATTGGAACTCCGTTCGGTGCCATTTCCGGAGTCTTGTCTGTTGCGTACAAGTGCCTAAGCTGAACCCGCCTTGTCTTGTTCTTAAATTCCGCCTTTGGAAATTGCGGCTTAGCCCTTGAACCGATGGACTTTAAAATACCAAAGCTTGATTCCGCATATTTTTCTATCTCCGAAAACTTTACGTCTCCAACAACAACCAGTGAATAAAGCGTCGCGTTTAAAAGATGGGTGTAAGCGTTTGTAATGGAACTTAGACTTGTTTCCTTTAGAACTTCCGTCTCCGTATCGTAGAGCCTTTCGTATTCAGTTCCACGGTAAAGATATTTTAGCGCGTTAAAGTTAAGCTGGTTTCCAAGACCTATGATTGTGCTTGCCCATTGTGCCTTCTGCTCGTGAACAAGTGAATCTGCAATAACCGCATCCATTTCACCAAAGATAACCGCATCGCTTGCCGCCTTGAATACAGCCGGTAGGTCACAGCTAAGACATTCAATCGTAATGTAGGAAACCCTCTGCTGAGTCCATGCAAGAATTTCCGGTATGCCAACAAATGTGTTCTGCTGCTTTTGCTTGGAAAGAAGGGACTGAATGTTTCTTGCAAAAGAGTTTACCATAACAGTGCGCAAAAGCCTTTCCTTCTCCGGGGAAGAACATTCACCTCCGCTAATCGCAATGGAAAGAAGTGCAGTCCTAGAGTCAGCAGTAGTTTTTACTGTAAGTGGAATTCCGTTGCCAAGATTTGTGGTCTGTATGAGTGGTGCATTTTTATAGAAGAAATATTCAGCCGTGTTTAAAGGGGAAACTTCTATTCCTGCGCTCATCTGCCGCTCTGCCTTTCTAAGCTGCTTCTGCTCCATCTGCAAAGCCTTTTGAATTTCAAGCTCGCTGGAATACCAGGATGCGTTTTCTGCAGTTACATGTACGTAGCCCTTCTGGTCAAAAGCCGCCTTGGATTTTTTGTAGACTTCGCTATTCAAAAGAACAAAAGTGTAGGGTTCTTCTTTTTTTATCTCGTCTGCAATATCCTGCCTGCCTGCAAACTTAATGTCGCGCATAAGATTCAAAAACCTTTCGTAGAATCCTTCGCTACCCATGCTGGAGTCAAGTGCCCACCAGTCTGCAAGAAGCTTCATGCATTCAACAGAATCCCCGGTAAGCTTTAGATATTTTGCAAGAATCGAATTCTGTGCCGTAATGAATTCGTCTTCGGAAAAACTTGCGGAATTCTTTGCAATAGCCGCAAAGAGTTCACACTGGTCTGCAGGAGAGGGAACTTCCGTATTAGCCTTCTTTTCCGCCGCAGATGCAAAGAGGTAGGGCTTTTCCAAAAGTGCCTGCAGTATAAGCCTTGAACTTGAACTTCTCTGAGCACTTGCCGCCGTAAGGTAGTCCTTTGAGCGAATGGAAACAACAGGGGATGCAAGTTCTCCCTTCTTGTATGCAGAACCAGCTGAATTGAATGCCGCCGCCGCAATGTCTGCATGTGTCATTGGAAGGCTTGTGTACTGGATTACAATCTGCGTAAGGTCCTTAGAAAAAGACGGATCTGTAAGAACAAATTTTTTCTTTGCATCTTTTCCGCTGGACGGGGAAAGACCCTGCGAAGCCGGAGAACGCTTTCTGTCCCCCTCGTAGTAAGACGACCAGAGTGAAAAATACTTTAGCGCAAGATTGTAGACCGACTGTGCGGAAATGTTTCCCGTAATGAATATTGCCGAATTGTCCGGAGTGTAGTATCTCTTTGCTATGTCCATAAGAACGGTGCGCACTTCCTGGGGTGAATACTTGGAAAAGAGAGCGGGGTAGATTCCGGAATCCTGCTTCCAAGGCTCTTCGGAAAAAACTCTGCCGTCTATTGCGGAATTAATAAAGCCGGTAGTGCTTGTTGCGTAGTCATCAACTTCTTTCTTTAGCTTGTCGTATTCAAACTGAATTTCTTCGTCGGAAAAAAGAGGCTGCATTGCGCATTGGGAAAAGGCCTTAATTACGTCCTCCAAGTCTCCCTGTGTGCAGTCTGCCGTGTATGTTGCGCTGTCTGCGTTGCAAGATGGAGTTACCTTTACGCTCTTAAAAACGTTTGTTCCAAGCGAAATGGAAGTGCTGGGAAAAAGGTTGGCGTAAAGCTTAAAGAAACCTGCGTTGCTTGCGCTTTGAGAAGACATTCCTGCCTTGCATACATATTCCGTCCTTATTACCGCGGAATTGGTGTCTTCCTTTACAAAAATGGTAAGGCCGTTCGTAAGCGACATAATGTGGAGAGTTCCCATGTTGTTTTCCAGTGGAACTGCAACAGCCTTGTATGGAGGTGGCTCAACGCTAACTGCCTGACCTTCCGCCCTCTGTGAATATCTTATTCCAAAAAGAAAAAAACTTACAAGATATAGTGCAAAAATCTTTTTCATATAAGACATTTTACACCTTTACTAGTCTTTATTCAATAAAATCTGGAGCAAATTGCTTGGTGGACTGTCCCTGCCGGGGTCTCTGGTATTCCGGGCTTTGCGGGGTTCCGCGCTCTTGCGCTCCATTGCCTTCGGCAACTAGGGTTGCAGGCAACCCGTCGCCCCTCCAATCCCGGCTAGGATTTGTCTGCTGGAAACTTCAGCAAGTGAATGGCGGTTTTCGCTGCTTGCGTAAGAATACCAGGCAGAATGCACAAAAATGCACGTCTGCTGGTATTCATCATAATCCATATTGTCATCAGCTATAAAGAATCCTTCTTATTGAATCCACGGAAAGGGCAAATTCATCTGCAAGGTCTGCAATGCTTTTTCCTTCGCTGTGCTTCCTTCGGATTTCTGCATTCCTTTTTATGTAGAAATCTCTTGAGCCAGATTTTTCGCCCCAGCCTTTTTTCTTTTGGGAAGATTCC
>JAGACC010000164.1 GCA_017614295.1 Treponema sp. | reverse complement strand
TTCCATGACCTACGACCGCATATCAAAAATCGCAGTCCTCCGCAACAACGTTCACCTCATAGACAAAGAAAACAAAGTTACTGCAGATGCTGAACTAATTGAATACAACCAGAAAACCGAAGTCGCGGTTATGCAGATTAACGTCTACCTTGTGCAAGAAGAAAATACTTGTACGGCGGCACATGCGGTTTACAACAAAAAGCAGCAGCTTCTGGACATGAGCGGAAACCCGCAGGTTGTCCAAAACCAGGATGCATTCAGGGCACAGGAAATATCCCTCAACCTAAAGACAAACGAAATAACCCTGGACGGACACGTGCGCGGATCTGTAACAACAAAGACTTCATCCTCTAACGAAAGTTCATCCAGCGCAACAAAGACAAAGTCTGCCAGCGACAAAAAAGATGACTCTTCCGCAAAGGCAAAAGACAGCACAAGCAAAGACGGCAAAGAAAAAGAGGACGCAAACAAAGAAAGCGGAAAGTCAGAAAAAGACGACAAGGCAAAAGCCCAGGATTCAAAGGAAAAAGATTCACCTTCAAAAGAAGAGATAACAGACAAAGATTCAAAAGAAGAAAAATCAGACAAGGGCAAAGAAAAGGAAGCCTCAAAAGAAGAAGTAAAAGAAAAGGGCAAGGAGGAAAAAGATGCAAAACGATGACTCTGGTGACTTGTTCTCCGACTCACAGCAGCCCGGCATTCACTCGCTAAAAGTTTCTTCCCTGCACAAATCATTCGGAAAGAAAAAAGTCGTAAAGGGTGTTGAATTTTCCATGAAGACCGGAGAAGTAGTTGGACTTCTTGGACCAAACGGAGCCGGAAAGACAACCACCTTCTATATGATTGTAGGATTTTACAAGCCCACAAGCGGAGAAATATATTTGGACGACAAGAGAATCACAATCCTCCCAATGTACAAACGCGCCCAGCTAGGCATATCCTATCTTCCCCAGGAACCGTCCGTATTCAGAAAGCTAACAGTAGAAGAAAACATCTGGGCAATTCTGGAAACACGCAAAGACCTTAACAAGAACCAAAAAAAGCAAAAGCTTGAAGAATTAATAGAAGAGTTTGCAATCCAGAGAATCCGAAAACAACAGGCATACACCCTGTCTGGTGGAGAACGCCGCCGTACAGAAATTGCTCGCTCACTTGCAATAGAACCAAAATTCCTTCTGCTTGATGAACCCTTCGCGGGAATCGACCCAATTGCAGTTGCAGACATAAAAAAAATGATCAACCAGCTTTCCAAGAGGGGCATAGGCATACTAATTACAGACCACAACGTCCGCGACACTTTGGAAATTACAAGCAGAGCCATAATCATTTCCACCGGAGAGCTAATCGTACAGGGCAACAAGGCAGACATACTCGCCTCCCCAGAAGCAAGGGAAATCTATCTTGGCAAAGACTTCTCAATGTAATTTTTTTTCTGGAGCAGCTTTTCTGTTTTAACTGTGTCCGGCACTCCGTGTCCGGCCAACCCCGTACAATTTTTACCCTCTGCAAACATGGAGCGCCATGGACGGCGCGTCATTTGTTAGCACTAAGGACAATGCAAGTTTCCGCAGGAAACTTGTGGGTAAAAATTGCACGGATGCAATTTTTACCCGCTTTCCGGTGCTTGCCCGCCTTACGGCGCGCGGTCCTTCGGACGCCTCCGGCCACCTACAATCGGGGCTAGGCTTTATCTGCTCAAAGGGATATACTAACACTTAAATCATAATTTAAAAAAGGGAGAAAGCATGATATCATTTATAATACCGGCATTTATTTTTATCATTTTAGCTGTAGGAATTGTCGTAGCAGTTTTTGGTATAAAAGACACAATCAAAAACATTGGGGACGGTGTTAAGCTTGCAAGGGAAGAAACATCCCACTTTACCGGAGAGAACACGCAAAACCAAGGCCAGCACTGGATGAAGGTAAAATGGTTTGCAATCGGAGCCGTCACCATGTTTCTATGCGCAAAGATTTTTTCCTTCTTCATCATACCGCTAATTTCTTCAATTGTTCTGCAGGCGGTTATCGTCTTTTTTGTAACAAGGAAAGATCAGGAAAACAAAAGCGCAAAAAGAAAATTCTATGCACTTGGATTCTTTACCGCAATACTGGCAATCATACTGATTTTACTTATACAATTCGGCGGAAGCAAAAATCCAGCCAGCATACTCTTTCACTTTGTCCTGCTTATAGCACTCTTTATTCTTATGGCATTTGCAAACAGTAAAATAAAAGTTCTAAAAAACGACACTGCAACAAGACGCACATCAGGAAGAATAACAAGCCACCGAATCAGCAAAAGAAAAATCCTCTTTTTTACATACGCAACAAGCCACATATACGAATATGAATTTGAAGCAAACGGAACAAGCTACAGGGGCATAGACGGAGAATCAAACCGTCAGCTAAAAAAAAGAGGCAGCCAACTTACCCAAACCACCACCGTGGAATACGAAGCGGACTCTCCAAAAAACTCATGGCTCTTGGACATAAAGCACCGCGGAAGCTTTACCGTATTTGCAGCAACAATTGTATGCACAGCCGCAATCATCGCGCACTGCCTTATGACCACAGACCTTTTGGAAATAATAAAGAACCTTTAATTCCCCTTCGCCTTCCAAGCAGGATACCAGCTTACAAACTTGCTTGTAAAAATTCCCATCGCAAGGGGAACAAGATTGTTTATTATTGCTATCAAGATTCCAAAGCCGGCTCTTTTTAAGAAGAAGGTCCAGGTAGCAGTCATAAGGTAAAGGATTCCCCAGCAAATAGAAAGAATATAATTCGCCCTCATAAAAATAAGATTACGCCTTGCCCTTTCACCGCCGTAGCTGTATTTTACATAGCTTGCAGAAAGTGGTTCTTTTGTAAGACATGAACAAAGCCAGAAAGCGCCAAAGATAAAGTAGCCCAAGCTCGTAACAATTTCTTCCCTTCCAAAAAGAATCACAAAGAAAGACAATGCTGCCACAACCGCAATCGAAAGCTGATCCCAAATTACAAATCTTCGCTTCCTCATC
>JAGACC010000163.1 GCA_017614295.1 Treponema sp. | reverse complement strand
CTGCGCAACCCTGGAAAAAGCCCCGTTTAAAAGAACCAGATCCTTTACCGCCGCAAAAAGATGCTCCTTGTGCTTTTCCTCAAACTTCTGCGAAAGAAAGCTAAGCTGCATTTTTTCTATCTCTTCGTGGGAAGCGTTTTCCGGTACGTAGTCTGTTATAAAAGAACAGTTGTTGCACTGCTGCCATTCATCAAAGTCGGAAAAGAAAGCCGAAGGGTAAACCTTAAGAGCCTTTGTTACCGAATTGAACCAAGGAACAGCCCTGCCGCAAGTGTAGAAGGTTCTGCAAGCAAAAGAAATGCCCCTGGAAAAGTCCAAGTCCTTGGAAGAATAAGTTCCTGTTGGTTTTGGTGCTGCGTTACCAGATGCCTCGTCTGCAAACTGGGGAAAGTTTATGTGGTTGGGGTAAAGAGTAAGTGCAAAATCCAGCCTGTCCCTAAAAGCCTTAAAGCTGTCTCCCTGCTGAACTCCGTATCCTGCGGAAAAACCGAATACGATTCCTGCGTTGTTAAGTAGGGCTGCCTTTGTTGAATAAAGCTTTTTGTCAAAGAGTAGTGCGGTTGAACCTTGCCCCTGCTTTACGCTTCCTTCTAGGGGGATGTCTACCGAGCAGTAAGTGTCCTGGAGAAGCTCCACAAGAGGTCTGTCTATAATCCCTGCCTTTAGCGGAAAGGATATGAACATTCCTGGACACTGGCTCTGAACCGTTTTGCAAAGAGATGTTATGAATTTTTTGTCGCCTGCAAGATGAATGTCTTCCACGGAAAATTCCGTTATGCCCCTTTTAGCCAAAACTGGAAGCTGCTTTAAGAGGTCTGCGGTCTTTACGTGGACGAATTCATCCTGCATAGCCAATTCCTTTTTGCTTTACAAAAGATTACAAATAGTTACAAAAGGTTTATCTTTGCCTTTTTGCAGCTGTCGCGCATATCCTGCGGCCAAGAACTTACCTGGATTTCTCCAATGTGGGCTTTGCGGAGGAAGTACATGCAGAGACGGCTCTGTCCAATTCCACCACCCATGGTAAGTGAAAGCTTTCCGTCCAGCAATGCGGAGTGGAATACAAGCTTTGAGCGTTCAGGGCAACCCCTTTCTTCCAGCTGTGCCTTAAGAGACTGCGGGCTTACGCGGATTCCCATGGAAGAGAGCTCCATTGCGTTGTTAAGAACCGGGTTCCATACCATAAGGTCTCCGTTGAGTCCCCTGTGGCCGTCACCTGTTTCTGTAATCCAGTCGTCGTAGTCCGGAGCGCGTCCGTCGTGGATTGTTCCGTCTGGAAGCTTGCCTCCGATTCCTATGATAAAGATTGCACCGTACTTCTTGCAGGCTTCGTATTCACGTTCCTTTGGAGTCTTGTCGGGGAACTGCTTCTGAAGGTCATCAGAATAGATGAATGTAATGTCCTGGGGAAGGATTGGCTTTATCTGCTCGTAGCGGTCGTAGATGTAGAATTCAGTACGCTTAAGGCAGCGGAAAATCTTCCTGACAGTGTCCTTAAGGAAGCTTATGGTTCTTTCGTTGGAGTCCACGCACATCTCCCAGTCCCACTGGTCAACATAGAGCGAGTGGAGGTTGTCCAGCTCTTCGTCTGCGCGGATTGCGTTCATGTCGGTGTAGATTCCAAAGCAGGGCATAAGACCCATCTCGGAAACCTTGAGCCTCTTCCACTTAGCCAGGGAATGAACGATTTCCATCTGGGTGTCGCCCATATCCTTTACGTTGAATTTTACTGCACGCTCTACGCCGTTAAGGTCATCATTCACACCCGTACCGGAGCGCACAAAAAGCGGTGCCGTAACGCGGGTAAGGTTCAGTTCTGTGGAAAGAGCCATCTGGAAAAAGTCTTTAACCATAACAATAGCATGTTCGGTCTCTTTTTCGTTCAGCAGGGGATCGTACCCTTTTGGAATGTAAAGTTCAGACATATAAATACCTACTTGCCTAGCGGTGGCTTGGAAAATCCGCACTTGTCGGCTAATCCTTCGTTTTCCGCTAAAGCACGATTACCATTATGCGAATGTGTTGATAAATTTCAAGAAGGAAGCCTTGCCGTCTGCATTTCTTTTGTAAACACCAGCATCTTCAAGCACCCTTGCAAAGACATGGCCCGTCTCTTCTTTTAGAATCTGCCTTATGTTGTCCTTGTCCACGCTTGTGTATTTGGGAAGGAATTCCTGAACCCATTCGTAGTGCTTACCAATTTTGGGATCGTCAGAGAAGTCCTTGCCTTCAAGAATTGCCCCTGCAAGCAAGTTAAGCTCTTCCTTAAGCCTTGAAGGAAGAACCGCAAGCCCCATAACTTCTATAAGGCCAATGTTCTCCTTCTTAATGTGGTGAAGCTCCGCGTGCGGGTGGTAAACTCCAAGAGGATGCTCTGCCGTAGTAATATTGTTCCTAAGCACAAGGTCCATCTCGTAGTCGCCGTTCCTCATCCTGACTATTGGCGTAATCGTATTGTGCGCTTCACCGTTTGTCTGTGCGTAAATAAAAGCACCTTCGTCCGTATAGGTGCGCCAGCTCTTCAGAATCCTGTCCGCAAGATCAATAATCCTGTCCGTGCTTCTTCCGCTAAGCCTTATTACGCTCATCGGCCACTTTATGATTCCGCACTGAATGTCCTCAGAACCCTTAATCTGGAATTTCTGCTCCATTGGTGCCCTTGCCATCGGGAATTCGTAGCATCCGCCCTGGAAGTGGTTGTGGGTAAGGATTGAGCCGCCAACAATCGGAAGGTCTGCATTGCTGCCTATGGTGTAGTGGGGGAAAAGCTTAAGAAAGTCAAACAAATCCATAAAGGTTTCGCGGTTTATCTTCATTGGGGTATGCTGTGCGTTAAAGACTATGCAGTGCTCGTTGTAGTAAACGTATGGCGAATACTGGAAAGCCCAGCTCTTACCGGCAAGCTTTAGTGGAATAATGCGGTGGTTCTGCCTGGCCGGGTGGTTTATCCTTCCAGCGTAGCCCTCGTTCTGCTTGCACAAAAGACATTCCGGGTAGCCGCCCTGCTTAGCGTTTCTTGCCTCTGCTATAGCCTTTGGGTCTTTTTCCGGTTTGGAAAGATTAATCGTAATGTCAAGGTCGCCGTATTCTGTCCTGGACTTCCACTTTATGTCCTTGCAGATTCTGTAGCGCCTAATGTAGTCTGTATCCTGGCTAAATTTGTAGAACCAGTCCGTAGCTTCCTTGGGTGACTTCCTGTAGTAGTCCAAAAATTGCGCCTGAACCTCAGACGGTCTGGGAACAAGGCAGCCCATAATCTGTGTGTCAAAAAGGTCGCGGTAAACAATACCGTTCT
>JAGACC010000162.1 GCA_017614295.1 Treponema sp. | reverse complement strand
TAAGAATCCTTAGGTTGGAAAACGGAATAGACGTAAGCCGGGGTTCACCAGTCAAGCGTTACAAAATCATCCGTGACGACGTTGACTACCTTCTTAAAATAGTTGACCACTTTGAACCGGAAGTAAAAGCGGAGGTTTATCTTGCCTGCGGAAATTTCTATCTTGATTCCAAAAAAGATGACTTGGCAAAAAAATATTTTGAGCTTGCCTATAAAAGTTCGCCGGATTCAGACTTTGGGGCAAGAGCAAAAGAAATGATTCCGCAAGTGGCAGCGGAAAAATAAAACCAGCTTCTAAAAGCGAGAGAAGAGGAGATTTATATGGTTCTGGAAGCAATTCTACTTGGACTTTCTACAGGAACATACTGCACTATGTATTGTGCCCCAGTGCTTATTCCTTTTTTGTTTGGCTGCAAAAAAAGCTCCCACAAAAGGAATGCAGGTCTTACCGGGGCTTTTCTTTGCGGAAGGCTTGCAATGTACTTTGTCTTGGGGATAGTTTTTGCGGCTTTGGGCTTGCTTGCAAACGAGTACGCAAATCCAGTCCTTTCAAGGCGGCTTTCACTTTATGCCTATATCTTCTGCGGGCTTTCGCTTTTGCTTAATTCCCTTGGGGTAAAATTCCCCTGGGGATGCAAAGACGGATGCCATTCTCCAAAACTTAAGTACCTTGGAAACGACTGGGTTACAGCCCTTGCTACAGGACTTTCTGTTGGCCTACATATTTGCCCACCTTTATGGACAGCAATGTTCCGCTCGGTATTTGCAGGCAGGGGTCTTTACGGATTTTTCTACTTTATATTTTTTTACATCGGAACCCTGCCCTTTTTTATACCGCTTTTGGGAATTCCCTTTGTGGCAAAAAAGATGCCTTTTATAAAGAGGGTTTCCAGAGTGACCCAGTTTTGCGTTAGCCTTTACTTTCTTATTTTTGTAGGATTAATTCCATTTTTCTTTGGTTGAGTTTTAGGGAGCTTTTATGATTTCCAGGTTGATTTTATGCGGACTCATGTCCAGCCTTATTTTTTTCTTTACCGTAGTGGTAAAAAATTTTTCGCCAACAAGCATAATCTATGCGGCCTTTCTTATTTTTATCTATTCACGGATGACTTTTTCTGAGCGGAAAAGAATGGGAAGCGGTGTAATTTACCGCAGGATTTTCCAGACAGTCTTTGCAATTGGATTTTGCATCGCCTTTATTTCTGACCTGTACGCAGAGCGAGGAAGCATGGCAATAACAAGCCAGGCCATGAACAATTCGGAGCTGCCCTTTTGCCACATTGCAATTCCGCAAGTCTTGGTTCCCTTTTTGATAACAAAATCCATAATTTTTCCGGCACGCGTTTCCGGAATGTATGCGGCAGTTTCCAGCATGATTTGCATCTGGCTTGCAGTTACGCTTACGGTTGGAAGGGGCTGGTGCAGCTGGATTTGCTTTTACGGCGGCTGGGAAGAAGGATTTTCCCATGTAGCAAAAAAGCGCCGCTTAAACCTTGTTCCAAAAAACAAGGAGATGAGGGAAATTCATTTTGGGTTTTTCTTTTTTATAATACTTGCATCGCTTTGCCAATTTGCATGCGTTTACTGCGAATGGTTCTGCCCCTTTAAGCTTACGACAGAATTCTTTCCAATGAATTCAATTCCAAGCCTGATTGCGGGCGTAATGTTCATAGGCTTATTCCTTGCGCTTGTGGTTGTACTTCCAATTCTTACCAAGCGCAGAACCCAATGCAGCACACTCTGTCCATTTGGTGCCTTTGCCTCGCTAACAGACCGCTTTAGCCTGTTCAAAATAAAGATTGACAGCCAAAAATGTACCGGCTGCTTAAAATGCGCAAATTCATGCCCCTTTGGCGCAATAGATATTTTGACCATTCAAGAAAAGAAGGGACAGCCAGAAATAACTTGCGCTAAATGCGGTGAGTGCATAAACGTCTGTCCGCAAAAAGCAATCCGCTACGAATTCCGTTTTAATTCAAACAAGAAAAAATGCGGTTGCGGTGAAAGAAAATTGCCAAGAACAAAGCTTGGGAAAACCATTCAGGAACTTTTGGAACCGTCAGAACTTTTCCGTTTTGCGGCATTCAGTTTTGCAGTAATTATGTCGTCCGGTTTTGTAGACCAAAGCCTTGGCATTATTTTTAAAGCAATTAAGGGGGCCTTCTAAATGATTAAGAAAATTCTGACGGTAAAAGCAGCCTTTGCATGCCTCTTTGGTATAAGCATTTTTTTCTTCTTTGATTCCCAGCTAGACAATCTTTTGGGAAAGTTTATTCGAATTCATCCGTCTTTTACAGGGGGAGAACTTGCCGCAGATTTTATAGAAGCGACCGGAGAAAATGACTCGCTTGACTATATCTGCTATTCGGTTTTTAAGCCTGTAACAAATGCAAAGTGGGTGGACAATCCCGAATACTGGCAGCTTGTGCTGGAATATAGAAATAATTCGGAAGCATTAAAGAGCTTTGTCATTCACATTGATTTTGACAACATAAAAAATTGTGGAAATCAACATTGGAATTACGCTGTTGAATTTTCTGAAGGCCAAGGAAAAATTTATGACTCGGAAAATAATTTTGTCTGCACTCCCCAGCTTCTGATTCTGGAAAAAGAAAATCAGATAAAAATACGCATTCCGCTAAAAGACATAGGGCTGCAAAGAATTCTTGGCGCAAAAAAGACCTGGCACTACCTTACCCTGAACGGAAAGCCCGGCTTTTTAGACATGAAAGATTCTTCTTTAGAAGTAGACATGGCAAGCAAAACAGAAGACAAAAATTCTTCAAAAGAAGATGAAGCTTACATAAAACAAATGAAAGAAATTTTTGCAGAAGCCATGGAAATTGATTTTGACAGCAATTCAATAGAAGAAAATCTTAACTTTTACAAAAACAAGATTGACGAAAACCCGGAAGATTTTGTTAGCCTTGCAAACTATGGGTCAAACCTTGCAAAAAAGGGCGGGAACTCTTCGGTGGTTCAGGCGGTAATCCTTGTAAACCAATCCTACACTTACCTTGACAAAGCGGCAAACCTTGCGAGCGGAAAAGAAGGCGAAGTTGAAGTGCTTTTGAACAGGGCAAGCGTTAGCGCTTCGGTTCCAGAGCAGGTCTTTGCAAAGTCGGAAAGCGGTGCAGAAGATTTTGTCCGTCTTGCTTTCCTAACCGATGACGCAGAATTTAAAGCCTATTGCTATGCCATGGCTTGTGACTGCTACAAAAAATGCGGAAAGACCACATTGGCCAAAGTTGCCTTACAAAAATCCAAAAAAGTGCTAGAATAAACTGAGGTCTGGCAAAGTAATGAAAATAACCATTCTTGAAAAAAAATCATCCGATGAGGAAGATGAAGTAATCCTAAAGTGTGATTATATAGATGAAAACCTCACAAAACTTTTAAACCTGCTTAAGGCTGGCAAGGGCAAGATGAATTTTTACAAGGATTCAAAAATTGTATTTGTGGATCAAAAAGAAATACTTTACTTTGAATCCGTGGACGACACAGTTTTTGCTTACACCAATGACTGCGTTTATGAAACAAAGTCAAAGCTCTACCAGCTTGAAGAAGAACTTCCTTCCGGCACATTTTTTAGGGCAAACAAAAGCGTTATCGTAAACTTGGACAAAATTGACAACCTTACCCCAATTTTTGGCGGAAGATTTGAGGCTTCCCTCCAGAACGGATACAAGGTGGTAATTTCCAGAAACTATTTGCAGAGATTAAAGGAGCTGCTTGGCTTATGAAAAATTCAGAAAACAGAAACGAAATAATTAGCTTAATGGTGAATATCTGCACCCGCGTCATCAGCCTTATTTTTCTTATTGAAACCGTGCTTGTACATTCAGATTGGAGTGCAAAAAGCGTTGCCGGTGTTTTAGTGATTGGAATTATTTCAGGACTGGCATACGGCTTGCTTTTTATAAAAAGGGACATGTCCGGCAAGCAGACTTTTTTCTCTTTCCTTATTTACGCCATCATCCTGAATGTGGTCTTGTTCTTTATAGGCCTAAAGCTTGGCTGGATTGAAAAAGAAGTTGCCTCTTGCGCAAAAATGGAAATTATATTCCTTCTGGTCTTCTTTGGCGTATATTTTATTACCTACCTTGTTGACTTTAGCGAAGCAAAAAAGATAAACCGCAAGCTAAAAGACAGGAAAGCGCATTAAGCTAACGGCAAAGAATTTTACTTCCTTATAAAAATTTGTCTTTTAAATTCTTTCTTGGAGCACAGGCCATCTAAAACTGTTTTTGCCGCTACCCGGCAAAAAATGCCCTTTGTCTCCCGTGCTTCGGGGTTCCGGCCTCCGCCTCCATTGCCTAGCGGCAACCCGCTTACGCGGGCCCCTACGCCCGGGGCTAGGCTGTTTGGTCTTCCTATTTCTAGATAATACAAAAAAAAGTAGTTGACGAAGCAATTAGTTCCTGTTATATTCTAGGTGTAGAGGCTAAATAAAATCTTTACAAAAACTAAACACTATACAAATTTTTAAATTTATCTTAAAATTTTCTTTAATTTATCTTACCAGCCCTTTCACAAACTAACAGCCCTACAAAAAAATCTAAAGTCCTAAGCATGACTGTTAAAAGGCTAGGAGAATTAAATGAAAAAAATTTTCGATAAAAATGAAGCACCCTCACAATGGTTCTGCCAATGGAAGCACGGTTGCATTCTCTTTGCACTAATCAACAGTGGAATGATTAACTCACGTTTTTTTTCGTGGCTAAAGCCAAATGAGGACATGAAAACAAAATCGCCAGAAGAGAAAATTTTGTTTGAACTTAAGGTCATAACGGTTTGGGCATTCATAACCGGCTATTATCCCTTCAAGCACAAGGAAACTTTTTATACCATTTATTGTGCATTCATACGGCTTACCAAAAGCAAGGCAAAAATGGACGAAGATGTCTACAGAAAAAAAGTCTCGTTCTATGCGGACAAGATAAAGAAGCTTTATGACTTTTTTGCAATCCATGAGAACAAATCTCTGAATGATGGAACTTGGGATGCAGGGAAACATATCAGGCTAAAGGTGGAAGATTTTACATCTCTCGAAGACCTGCCCTACAAGTCACTTCTTTGCATAGAAAACAAGCACTGGGTTGTTTATTTGGGAGCTGACGGCGACTATGCAATAGCTCTGGACTCCCTGATTTGTGACGGTTACAACAAGATTCCAGTTTCTGCTTTAAAAGGACAAAAAATCATCAAGCCAAAAGACATAGAAATCGATTACCGTATGCTTGAAAGTTTGCTTTGCGACCTGAATCCAAACCCCTATGAGATTCTTGACATCGTAAAGAGACGAGAGTTCTCTCATAAAATTGCAGAGTGCATCTGGAGACTGGAAGAAATAAGCTTTACCGAGCATGACTACAACCGCTTCGTAAAGCAGGCAAAATCCGCGCTAGAAAAGCTGGACAAGGAACATTACAAGTATCTATAGCCCAATGTCATGGGAGTGCCAAAAAGAAGATGTGTCATTCCCATGCACCAACAAGGAGATGCAAAAATATGAACAGGGAACTAAAAATGCTTTTGATTGAGCTTTTAAAACGGGAAGACGAAATTACTGATGATGAATTTTTTTACGATGCGGAATACCGTGCGCTAATAAAAATGCTGGATGAAATTCTTAGCAATGATTTATAAAACTATTGCAGAGCAAGCACGGCAGGGATTTTGGAAAAAAAAATTGCATCCTTGCAATTTTTTTTCCTGTGAGTTTCCTTACGAAAACTCACAACCGTTTTCTGCAAACAAATAACGCGCCATCCTTGGCGCTTCACTGTCAATCCCGGAAAGCCCTTAGCAAAAAAGACTGCCGCAAGAAGAAGACAAATAGCAAAACCACTCAATTGCAAAAGCGCGTTTAATTTATTATATTAGCGGTAGAGGTGCAATCATGGTGGATCAGGCTCAGATAGACAAAGACGGAAATGGAATTTTATTTAACGGAAGTGCTAAAGTTGAACGCATAGAAAATGTGGCGGGGCAAAGAGACGTGTTTCTTTTGCAGGCGGTTTATGAATTTGAACGGTCAAGTCAGATTTGCCCAAGGCCCGGTCAGTTCTACATGATACGCACAAAGACCAGCAATGGTTATTTTAAAAGACCAATCAGCGTTTACCATTCAGAAGAATTTGCGGATGCTGCTACCGGTAAGAGGATGCTGCGGCTCCAGTTTCTTATTCTGCAAAAGGGCGAAGGTACAAAAGAGCTTTGCAGCCTAAAAGTTAATGACGACTTTTTGGTTCAGGGGCCTCTTGGAAATGAATTTGCTCTTACAGCTGAATTAAAGGATGTAGCCTCTTCTGCCAAGCGGGAGATTTGTATTGTTGGCGGAGGAATTGGTGTTGCTCCTGTTGCAAATTTTGCCTCATCCCTGCCTGCCGCAAG
>JAGACC010000161.1 GCA_017614295.1 Treponema sp. | reverse complement strand
TGTCTAGGCAAAGTCCGCCTGCTTCAAAAATAGATACAATATTTTTTTTGCCTTCTGATTCCTGGGCACAAAGAGATGTTAGAAAAATAATGCAAAGAAGAAAAAGAGATATTACTTTTTTCAATTTTCAATTCCTTTTTATTCTGGGCATATTCTAGCATATTTTTTGATTCTTGAAAAGCAAAAGTGGCACTTGCTGTTATGCTTGAATTTCTTTCTTAAAAATATATGTCTTGTAGTTTTCGTGCTCATCGCAAAAGGGTTGGTAGATGTCTTCTTGAACAAGTGTGTAACCCCGCTTTGCATACCATTGCCAGTTGCAGTCGCAGTCGGTATAAAGGTAAAGGTTTTTAAATCCTTCCTTGTGAAGCATGGGTAAAAGCCGGTCTATGATAAGTGAACCGCAGCCGGGTTTTCTGCTTACAAAAAGAGAAAGCTTTATGTCGTCATCATTCATCAGGGTAAAAGTCCGCTTGTCCATAAGTTCAATGTAATCATGGCTCATCTTTGATGCGATTTTTAAATTGTCAGGATATTTTTTTGACGCTTCAGCAAACCATTCGTCAGCCTTGCTCGCATCTCCTTTTTTTGCCAAGAATGCGGAGGAAAGCAGAGTTCCGTCGTCTGCATCAACAAGCTGGTAATTCAAGTCGTTGTCAAACATGTTCATTCTTACAATGTACTCAACGTTGAAGCGCTTAAATTCTTTGTCTCCTATTGGCGGGCTCCAAAGCGGCACAACAACGTCTACTACAAGCGGAATGTTTTTGATGTCAAAATATTCTAGCTTTGAATTCTTTGCTTCCATTTTTACCCCTGTGACTTTTTCTGCTACATTGATTGGGTGATTGACCAGATGCTGTAGCCTGCACGTTCGATTTTTCGGATTATGTCAACGTAGAGAAGTTCTTTGTTAACTTCAATTCCAGATTCAATGCGTTTGCGGCTGGCCTGGTTCAGATTGTGCTTTATCTCGTCATTTTTCTCTCTGAATTCATCTCCTGAAGCCCTTTGCTCTTTTGTTATGCCGACTGTAAAATACATGCAGACCTGTTCAAAGAATACACGAATCAGTTCAAGGTAATCCGTAATCTCTTTTGTCCTTTCGTCGTCTTGATTGTAGGCCTCGTTGGCAATATACTTTTTTACCGTGTGCATTATTGACCATGTTTCGTCGCTAAGATTTTCCAGTGAATCAGTAATGTGGATGAGCTTTGAAAAATGCAGCCTGTCGTTGGCGTTTGCATTTGGAAGTCTGGAACATTTCTGCAGGAAATCATTTATTGCAACGCACATTTCATCTATATAATTTTCCAGTCTGTTTATGGTTTCGTTTGACTCTTCAATTTTATCACTATTGTTAAAGCAACTGCATATCTCGTCGTACATCTCCATGACTTTTGCGGCCATCTTTGAAATTTCCACTTGAATCTGAACGGTGTACAAGTCTGAACTCATTCTTGAATGGGGAATGATAGCCGGCATGTGGTAATGCTCGTCCTTTTCCTTTTGTGATTCAGGAACCAGTTTTTTTGCAAGTCTTGCAATTTGGTTTGTAAAGGGAATAAAGACCAGGGTTGCACAAAGGTTAAAAATCGTGTGGAGCATTGCTATGTGTGTTGTGATGTTGTCTGCCGGTGCGCCTGGTATGATTAGGTCAACAAGAACTAGGAAGGGCTTGAATACTATGAGTGCAAGCAGCGTTCCTGTTACATTGAATGCAACGTGAACAAATGCCGTACGCTTAGCGTTTGTTGTTGCGCCAAAGCTTGACATTACAGCATCAATTGTTGAGCCTATGTTGCTTCCAAGAACTATTGCCGCGCTAAGAGCCCAACTTAAAGAGCCGTTTGCAGCCATTGTAAGGACGATTGCGGTCATTGCAGAGCTTGAGTGGATGAGCGCTGTGATTATTGCTCCGATTAAAACTCCGATGACAATTCCCCATATTCCAAGTTCGGAAATCATGGTGAAAGCTTTTGTTGCCGCAGGGCCAAGCGTAAGGCTTTCTTTTAAAAGGCCTAGTCCCATAAAGAGCAGGGCAAATCCCATGAAGCATTCTGCAAAGTTATGAATCTTGAATTTCTTGAAGTACTTCAAGACAAATCCAAATCCAAAGATTGGAATGGCTGCTGCCGATACGGAGAAGTTGAATCCGAACATGGACACAACCCATGCGGTAACTGTTGTACCTATGTTTGCACCAAAGATTACACCGATTGCCTGTTCAAGTGAAAGAATTTCTGCGTTTACAAAGCTCACGACCATAACCGTTGTTGCACCGGAGCTTTGTATTAAAGCAGTAACACCAATTCCTGTCAGAATGGCAAAAAGCCTGTTCTTGGTAATCTTTGAGACAAGCTTTTGCAGTCCGCTTCCGGCACCCTTTTGGATACCGTCGGAAAGCATATTCATTCCAAAAAGCAGGAGGCACAATGAACCAACAAAACCAATTATCTGTCCTAGTATGTTTAGAACCATGCGTTAAGTATAACATATTTGCAGATTTTTTTACAGATGCAGGAAGGCATTTGCTAAAGCTTTACGTAGTCGCATTCTTTTCCGAGCGCGTCAACTTTGCAGGTAAAAAGGCATCCGTCATGTTTTCCCGAAAGCCCATTTTCTGATGTTGTAATAAAGAGTGTGTCCAGTTCTTCTCCTATAAAGCAGCAGGAGGTTACATTCTTTGCGTCTACATGCACTGTGGCCAAAAGAGAGCCGTCTTTTCCGCTTCTCTTTTCAATTCTGCTTCCGCCCCACATGGCAACCCAAAGATTGTCTTCTCTGTCAATGCACATTCCGTCTGTAAGTCCATTTCCTTCGGTAGGGGTGAACAGAACTTTTTTGTTTGAAATTTCTGCGCTGGCCAAATCAAAGTCATATGAAAAAACTGCGTGCTGCAGTGTGTCGGAAAAATAAAATTTTTTATTGTCGCTTCTCCATGCCATTCCGTTGGAAATTTTTGTGTTGGCTTCTTTGCAGATAACATTTTTTCCGTCAAAGCAAAAGAGGTTTCCGCTTGCCTCGTGAATTCCGTCGTCTACAGAAGAGCCAAACCACAAGCGTCCAAGTGCATCTGCCTTTGCATCGTTTGACCGCTGGTAGGCTTTGTAAAATTCTTTTAGGCTTTTTATAAGTGTGGCATTTCCCTTTTCCAAAAGATAAAGCCCATCCGTTGCGGCAAGTATGTAGCTTCCTTCTTTTTCTGCTGGAATTGCAGAACCAATTGCCTGTCCCAAGCAGAATGAATCTTTTTTTCCGTCAATCGTCTCTGTGTAGATGATTCCCTTTGGAATGTCCACCCAACTTATTGTCTTTGTGCGCGAGTCATAAAATGGAGACTCCCCAAGAGAATATTTTTCTTCAGAAAAAACTTGCGCCTTGTATTCCTTCATAAAAGCTCCTCTAAAAAGATTTTCTGCGGCAACTAATATCCAAGTTTTTTGTCAACAAGATAATTTAGTTTCTTTCCTTCCATGAAGTTTTTTAAGTCTTCCAAGAACATCTGTACGTTTTTGTCTTTGGTGTAGTCAAGGGTAAGGTTTCCTGCTACGTGAGGCGTAATCAAAAGATTTTTTGTCTTCCAAAGCTTGCTGCCGCTGGGTAAAGGCTCCGTCTTAAAAACATCCAGTGCTGCCCCTGCTAAGTGTCCGCTTTCAAGACTGTCTGCCAAGGCATCTTCGTCTATTGCAGAACCCCTTCCAACATTCACTATGTATGCTCCGTCTGCAAGCAAAGAAATCCTTTCTCTGGAAAGTATTCCCTTTGTTTCATTTGTTCCGGGGAGGCTCATCGCAAGCAAATCTGTTTGGGGTAAAATTTTGTCTAGCTCGCTTACGCAAAGAACCTCGTCGTAGCAAGATTCATTTGACTTTCCGCTTCTGCAAACTCCTGTAATGCATTTTGGTTCAAAAGCCCTTGCCCGCTTTGCAAAGTTTGTTCCTATGTCTCCTGTTCCCAAAACAGTTATCCTGCAGTCCTTTAATGATTTTTGAGGCCTTGGGTAAAGCCACTTTCCGTTCATCGTTTCCGCAAAGAATTCATTCAGCCTTCTCATCATCATAAGAGAGACAGCTATCATGTGTTCCGCAATGGAAACTCCGTAAGCACCGGCAGAATTTGTAAGAAGGCATTCTTCGTTTGCAAAATAACCTGGTGTCATAAGGGAATCAACGCCAGCCCAGGGTACGCAAAGCCACTTTAGCTTTTTGCTTGTCTTTACTATGCCTGGTGCAAAACCGTAAATAATGTCCGCATCAAAATTGTCGCTTGGAATTTCCTTTTCGTTTTTGTAAAAGAAAACCTTTGCGCCATATCCTTCCGCTGCTGAATTTATAAGGTCAATATGTTTTTTTTCAAAGAGTTCGTTTATAACTAAAATTTTCATAAGGGCATTATACCACAAAATTATTTTTTTGCCAAAAAGGGTCGTGCAATGTGAACGTTAAAGAATTCAATCAAAGGTCCCATAAAGAAAGCGGTTATGATTGTTCCCATTCCGGCAATGGTTGGTATAGCCGCTATTTTTCCTCCTGCCAGAATAAAAAGTCCCACGCCAAGAATAACACAGATTATGTCCGTTATGATTCTTACGTACTGGAACTTTCCCTTTTTCCAAGTATTGCAGATTATAAGCGCCACCGCATCATAAGTAGAAACACCCAAGTCCGCGGTCATGTAAAATGCTGAACCAAAACAAATAATTACAACTCCAATTACAAGACAAATAATGCGAACAGTAATCGAAGGGTCTACTATTACGGTCTTTAAAAAGTCATAAGTGAACTGAGTAATGTAGCCCAGCAAAAACAGGTTGATGAATGTTGCAATTCCAATATAGTGCCTGTCAAATACAAGTGCAAATGTAAGTAATAGTGCGTTTACGATTATATATAAAAGTCCAAAGCTTAGCGGAATCATCTTGTCCAAGCCCGCCATAAAAGATTGGAATGGGTCTACGCCAAGCGCCGCTATTTTAAAAATGCCAACGCTTATCGCACAGATAATCACTCCAAAAAAAGACATTCCTATCCGCTTTGTTAATTCTTTCCTGTCCATTTTTTCTCCCTTCATATTCTACCCCTAAGAAAAATTCTTTTTGCTTTCCTCCAAAGCCAAAATAATCTTGTCGCACCAAGCATCAAATTCAGGGTCTTCACGCTGGCATTCCGGGTGCGAAAGAACGTAGTCCAAAGAAATCCTTACTCCCTGATTGAATGGAACTGTAGTCTGCATTTGCGGAACAAGTCTCTTTATCTTTGAGTTGTCAAAAACTACGGAAACAGATTTGTCTCCAGTAAGGCTTCCTTCAAAGTCAAAGCCCAGCTTGTCTCCAACTGCGCTCAAATAGTCAGATGCAACGTGGTAAGCCTTTAGTTCAACTCCCAGTGCATCCGCAATGGTCTGGTAAATCTGGTTCCAGGAAAGAACTTCGTCTCCTGTAATTTGGAATGCTTCCCCAATCGCGTGGCGGTTCATCATAAGGCCAATGAAGCCTGTTGCAAAATCCTTGTTGAACGTTAAATGCCAAAGGCTTGTTCCGTCCCCCTGAATGATAACCGGTTTTCCTTCCTTCATTCTTTTTATAACCTGATAAAAGCCTTTCTTTCCATGCACTCCAAGGGGAACGTTTCTCTTGTCGTATGTGTGGCTTGGTCTAACGATTGTTGCCGGAAAATTTTCTTCGCGGTATTTTTTGAAGAGGAATTCTTCGCAGGCAATTTTATTTCTGGAGTATTCCCAGTGCGGATTGGAAAGCGTGGTTCCTTCCGTAATCACGTAGCTTGCGGCAGGCTTGTTATAGGCAGATGCGGAACTTATGAATATGTATTGCTTGGTCTTTCCCTTAAAAAGCCTGTAGTCGCGCTCAACTTGTTCCGGTGTAAAGCCAATAAATTCGCTAACAACGTCAAATTCCATTCCTGAAAGTTTTTTCTTTGCATCCTCCTCATCAGAAATGTCGCAAAGAATTTGATGCACGTTAGCTGGAACTTCTGCCGCACGGTTTCCGCGGTTTAAGAGCCATACTTCCCACTCAGCTTTTTTTGAAAGTTCCTCAACAATAGCGCTGCTGATTGTTCCTGTTCCACCTATAAACAATGCCTTTGATTTTGCCATAAAATTC
>JAGACC010000160.1 GCA_017614295.1 Treponema sp. | reverse complement strand
GAGACCTAGCCGGGATTGGAGGGGCGGCGAAGCCGTTGCGGAACTCTAGGCGAATCTTTGCGCGAGGAATGCTGGTGAAAGGCGGTTTTTGCGGGTAAGAAAGGGAGTGGAGCAATGGAGCGGAAGCGGAACCCCGGAAAGCGCGGGAAAATGCCATGGAGTCTGACCGGACACGTAGTGCCGGGCACAGTTTAACCAAGAAATATGCTCCAGAAGAGAAGAATAAAAAAAGTTAACTTTTTTTCGTAAGAATTTAAACTTTTTTGGGAATTAGCCTTGGCTTTTTTGAGTGGGGCTTTTTAAAAATCATAAAAATATACACTCAAATACTTAAAAAATTGCATTCAAAATTTAAGTTTTTTCCCTTAGAGTACAATTAGAGAGAATCAAGAGATACAAATTGGAGGAATCTGGTATGAAAAAAATTTTATCTATTGCTGTTGCTGTTTTGGCTGCTGCGACTTTGTTCGTAGGATGCAAGGGAAAGAAAAGCGGTGCAATTAAAGTTGGCATCATCAACAACCCGCCGTCAGAATCAGGATACCGTGCTGCTAACGTTAAGGACATGGAAGAAGTCTTCTCTGCTGCAAAGGGCTACGAGGTAAAGACTTTCTACAGCCTTAAGAACGATGAGCAGTTGAGTGCGGCTTCCCAGTTCATTACAGAAGGTGTTGACTACATTCTTCTTTCTGCCGCTGCTACAGACGGATGGGATGCAGTTCTTAAGAATGCACAGAAGGCTGGAATCAAGGTATTCCTCTTTGACCGTATGATTAACACAGACGAAAGCCTTTACGAAGCAGCTGTTGTTTCCGACATGGCAAACCAGGGTAATACTGCCGTAGCATGGCTTAAGTCTTTGAACCTTCCTGAATACAAGGTAATCCACATTCAGGGAGCTATGGGTTCTGACGCTCAGATTGGACGTACAGCAGCTTTGGACAAGGAATTTGCAGCTGGTACAATGACAAAGGTTGTTCAGCAGACAGCTACTTGGGACGAAGCAGAAGCTAAGAAGATTGTTGAATCTGTAATCAACTCTGGCGAAGACTTTAACGTTGTATACGCAGAAAACGACGGTATGGCTAAGGGTGCAGTTGCCGCTCTTGACGAAGCTGGTATTACACACGGTGTAAACGGAAAGGTTAAGGTTATGGGCTTTGACTGCAACAAGTGGGCTCTCCGCGAACTTCTCGCAGGAAACTGGGACTACGATGGTCAGTGTTCTCCATTCCAGGCAGCTGTAATCGAAGACATGATTAAGTCTGGAAAGGTTCCTTCTAAGAAAGTTATCTCAGAAGAAAAAGGTTTTGACGCAACAAAACTTACACAGGCTGATATTGACAAGTACGGTCTTGGCGACTAATTTGCAGAAAGCTGGCGCGGTGTAAATCTTGCGGCTGCTTAACATGTGTCGTGTTAGGTGGCCGCTTGTAGCACCGCTTTTTTTTTGAAAACTTGGGAAATCAGAATGGAAAATAATGTTGTTTTGACCATGCGGGGAATCTACAAGGAATTCCCTGGAGTAAAGGCCCTTCAGAATGTAGATTTTACTTTGTGCAAGGGTGAGGTCCATGCACTTATGGGTGAAAACGGAGCGGGAAAGTCCACTCTCGTAAAATGCCTTACCGGTGTTTACGAAAAGGATGCCGGTGAAATCCGTATTGACGGAAAGGAAGGCCCTGTTAGTATCCGTTCACCGCAGGATGCCCAGAATCTTGGCATCAGTACTGTTTATCAGGAAATTACACTTTGTCCAAACTTGACTGTTGCAGAAAACATGTTCATTGGACGGGGAAACTATAAATTCATAAACTGGTCTGCTCAGGAAAAACGGGCGGATGAAATTCTTGAAAAGCTTAACATTCCGGCTAAGGCTTCTCAGCAGCTTGGAACTTGTTCGCTTGCGGTTCAGCAGATGGTTGCAATTGCGCGCGCTGTTGATATGGAATGCAAGGTTTTGATTTTGGATGAACCTACTTCTTCTTTGGACGAGAGGGAGGTTGAACTTCTCTTTACGCTGATGAGGGAACTTAAGGCGGACGGGGTAGGCATTATCTTTATTACCCACTTCTTGGACCAGGTTTACGAGATTTGCGACAAGATTACTGTTCTTCGTAACGGAGAGCTGGTTGGCGAGTACCTTATTAAGGATATGCCCCAGGTTGAACTTGTTTCTGCCATGCTTGGTAAGGCTCTTGATGATATTTCCAAGCTTAAGGATGAAAAGGGCAGGTTCAACGAAGGTTCCGAGACTGTCTACGAGGCTCATGATCTTTCCAGTGCAGAGGGTGTTAAGCCTTTTGACTTTAAGATTAGGAAGGGAGAGGTTAACGGCTTTACGGGGCTTTTGGGTTCCGGTCGAAGCGAAAGTGTTCGTGCTATTTTTGCTGCGGACAGGGTTACCGGCGGAAAGGTTAAGGTTAACGGTAAGGACGTAAAGATTTCCAAACCCAAGGATGCTATGAAGAACGGCATTGGCTATCTTCCGGAAGACAGAAAGGGCGACGGTATTATTGCAGACCTTTCCGTAAAGGACAACATAATTCTTGCACAGCAGGTTCTTAAGGGCTTCTGGCATCCGTTCAAAAAGGCCGAGGCGGAAAAGATTGCAGATGAATACATAAAGCTTTTGCAGGTTAAGACCGCTTCCAAGGACACTCCAATCAAATCGCTTTCGGGCGGTAACCAGCAGAAGGTAATTCTTGCCCGCTGGCTTTTGACCCATCCCCAGTACCTTATTCTGGATGAACCTACCCGCGGAATTGACGTTGGTACTAAGACAGAGATTCAGAAGCAGGTGCTAAAGCTTTCCAAGGACGGTGTTGGCATTACCTTTATTTCTTCGGAGATACAGGAGATGCTCAATGTCTGCACAAGGCTTGTGGTTATGAAGGACCGCAATATTGTTGGAGAGCTTAAGGATGACGAGCTTAGCCAGGAAAATATCATGAAAACTATTGCGGGAGGAAACTGATAAATGAGCGAAAAGAAATCTTTTGCAGAAAAAATAAAATCGCTAACATCGTCGCAGTTAATCATTCCTGTTATTGCGCTTTTTATTCTGGTTGTTTTTAACCTGATTCGTGACCCCGGATTCTTTTCTATTGGAATAAAGGTTAACAATGTTGGCAACAGGGTTCTTACCGGAAACCTGATTAGTATCTTGAACGGTGCGTCGGAGCTTGTGATTCTTTCCATAGGAATGACTCTGGTAACTTCGGCTACAAAGGGACAGGATATTTCGATTGGTGCTTGTGCCGCTATAGCAGGTAGTATCTTTGTTAAGATTCTCCGCGCAGGGCAGATTACGGTTCCTTCGATTTTCCTTGGTGTTGTTGCAGCTTGCTTTGTTGCGGTTATCTTCTGTCTCTTTAACGGACTTCTTATTGCAAAGTTCAACATTCAGCCTATGATTGCTTCTCTTATCCTCTATACGGCTGGCCGTCCAATCGCTTACTGGATTAACGGCGGTGCAACCCCTAACGTAGAGAGCAACCTTCTTGGCTACCTTGGCGGATTCATTCCCGGATGTCCAATTCCAAGCCCAATACTTATCGTAATAATCTTTGTGCTTTTGATTCTTCTTTTGCTGAACAGGACTACTCTTAGCCTCTTTATTCAGTCTGTTGGAATTAATGAAAGGGCAGCAAAGCAGAACGGTATAAACCCTGTCTTTATGAAGATGCTGGTCTTTGTAATTCTGGGTGTTTGTGTTGCCTTGGCTGGTTCAATGAATGTTTGCCGCATTGGTCTTATTAACCACGAGAAGATTTTGCTCGACATAGAAATGGATGCCATTCTTGCGGTTGCCATTGGCGGTAACTCTCTTGGCGGAGGAAAGTTCAGGCTTGCGGGTTCAATAATCGGTGCCTACATCATTCAGGCTTTGACTACTACCTTGTACGCGATGAAGGTTTCTTCTACGGACATTAAGGCTTACAAGGCAATCGTTATCGTGATTATTGTTGTGGCCGGTTCTCCTGTGGTAAAAGAGTTTGTCGGAAAGGCGGTTAAAAAGATTCCTGCTAAGGCTGTAAAAGCGGAGGGCAAATAAGATGAGCGGTATTACTGGTTTTTTTAAGAAGAAATTTAAGCAGCCTGTTTCCAATACAGCTTTGCTTTTGACGATTACAATCTGTACTTTTGTCGTAATGTATATTCTTGCGATGGCAGTGTGGGGTGGCGGTTTTTTGAATCCGCAGCAGTTCTTTAACATCTTTAACAACAATGCCTATCTGATTATCATTGCATGCGGTCTTACAATCGTAATGATTTCCGGTGGAATTGATATTTCCGTTGGCGGTCAGGTTGCCCTTATTACAATGACGACTGTCTGCTTCCTGGAAAATCGTGGTGGCAGCGTTTTTGGCGCTCTTGTTATAGCTCTTGCAATAGGACTTGCATTTGGTGCGGTTCAGGGATTCCTTATTTCTTACCTTAAGATTCAGCCCTTTATTGTAACACTTGCCGGTATGTTCTTTGCAAAGGGTATGACTACTATTGTAAGCGTTAATCCTGTTACGGTAAAGGCAAACGAGTTCTTCCTTAAGCTAAAGGAATTTACTATTAACATTCCGGGTGTTGGTCAGCATACAAGGTCTGGTATGTTCATAAATTCCTATCTTGAAATTGGTGCGGTTGTTGCGATTCTTGCGGTTGTTCTTTTGTGGGCAGCCCTTAAGTGGACAAGGATTGGACGTAACTTTTATGCTATTGGCGGTAACAGCGAAAGCGCTCTTATGCTTGGTATAAACGTTCAGCGCACAAGGTTCTTGGCTTACCTAATCTGCGGACTTCTGGCTGGAATTGCAGGCTTTGTATATCTTTTGCATACGGGTGCTGGAAATGCTTCCAATGCGGACGGTGCGGAGATGGAGGCTATTGCTTCTTCGATTATCGGCGGAACATTGCTGACAGGTGGTGTTGGTAGCCTGATAGGAACACTCTTTGGCGTAATGTCGCTTAAGACGATAACGACTATTGTAATTACATCCGGTTTAACGCAGCCTTGGTGGCAGAAGATTACAACCGGTCTTATGCTTTGTTTCTTTATCCTTTTGCAGAGTGTGATTCTTTCTGCCCGCAAAAAGAAGTTGGGAGCAGCGGCCCAGTAGTTACGGTTTCATAATTGGTAACTCCTATTTGCCAATTTTTATAGAGTAAACGCGGCTGACCATGAAAAGCTGATCTTGCCGGTCTTTGCCAGCGGACATATCAAATGCGTTTACGCATGCACTTCTGTTAGCGCGGAAGTGCATTTTTTTTAGCAAATGAATTGCTTCATTCTATTGGTTGGTTTTATACTCGCGGGGGGAAAGGCCGGTGTTCTTTTTGAATATGTAGGAAAAATAATGCGGGTCGCTAAAGCCGCATTCGTATGCTATGTCGTAACCCTTCATGTCCGTGGTCTTTAAAAGCCGCTTTGCATTTTCTATGCGAACGTTGGTAAGGTATTCAATAAAAGTTGTGTTGCATTCCTGTGAGAAAATTGTGCTAAAGTGGTTTGGACTAAGTGCCACTACGTCTGCAACCTTGGTAAGGGTTGTGTTCTGGTCCGCATAGTTTTCCGCAATGTATTTCTTTGCCTTTAGGATTACATCCTGGTACTTGCCAATAACCTTTGAATCTCGGTAGTCAAGTGCAAAACTGAGTATTGACTGTAGTGCCTCCGAAAAAGCCTCCGCGTTTTGTATTGCAGAATCTATGTAGTTGCGCTGAAGGATTTCCGGTTTTTCCACTTGTATGTTTCCGCCAAGACTTTCTATAAGTTCAGATACGGAAAAAATTACGTCTCCAAGAAGATAGGATGCCACAAACTGGAACTGGCCGGGATTGCTTTTGATAAGGTTCATGGATTCATCTATGATGATTGAGATGTCGTTTTTGGAAGCGTATTTTAGCCGCTCAACCATCGGGTCGTTTTCCTTTAGGTGCAAGAGTTCAGTTCCTTCTGCCAAGAAGTCGTCGCTGCTAACAATTCTTGTCTGGGTGCTTGCCTTGCTTAGTTCAAGAATTTTCTTTGCGTCCTCGTAGCTTTCTGCCAGCATGGAAAGATGCTCAACGGTTTTTCCTATCGTGGTAAAGACTTTGCAGTCCGGGTTTTGCGTTGCTATGTGCTCAATTGTTTCCGCTATGTGGTAGCTTCTGTCGTCAAGGTCCTTTTGGTCGCTTCCCTTGCAGATGCAAACCAATGTTGAATTTTCAAAAAATGAATTTGTCTGTTCCCAGGAAGAAGAATAAGAGTTTACGAGTGAACACGCCATCTTTTGGTTCTGACTGTTGCCGCTTGTGCTTTCTATCCTGCTGATTAGAATTTTATAGTAGCGCGAAAGAAGGTTTATCTTTAGCTCGTGACACTTTTGCCTTGCGCTTGCAGTATCTATCGTTCCGTGAACAAGTCCGCTAAGAAAATCCTTTTGAATTATTCTCTCCGTAGACTTTAGTTCCTCCTGCATCTTGGTGATGTCGGAAAGCTGCTTTCTCTCTTTGTCTATTTCTTCTGCCGCTTTGTTAAGGCTTGCAACTATTTCCTTGGAAGTAAATGGTTTTAAAAGGTAGTCTTCAATTCCTATGGAAATAGCTTTTTTTGCGTAGTCAAATTCATCGTGGCCGGAAAGAATTATTATCTTTATCCAGGGCTGGGTCTTTTTTATTGTTGCGGAAAGTTCAAGTCCGTCCATAAAAGGCATTTTTATGTCTGTTATAAGGATGTCCGGTTTTATTTCCTGAATCATCGAAAGGGCAATCTCTCCGTCCGAAGCCTCTCCCGCGAAAGAGAAATTTGAATTGTCCCAGTCTATTTAGAAAGTGAATTTCCAGATAATTTTCAAGATTTAATGTCTCAAATTTCTTCTGTATTTACTGAACCGAAAAGATACACAATTCTTGTTTTTAGAAGT
>JAGACC010000159.1 GCA_017614295.1 Treponema sp. | reverse complement strand
AGGATGTTGTGCAGTGTTATTGAATTATATGAAAAATCGCAAATGAATCGCTAGATTTTGCAAGTGGGCCACAAATAATATAGCGAGAATAAACACATGAATTATTTTTCATTAGAACAAATTCAATTCGTAAAAAAGGAGTTTATGGCCAAACAAGGAATATTTCAATCGATGACGAAAAGAAAATTTATTCCAATAATGATGAAATTAACGATAAACGAAAGAAGATTGTAATAAAACTTCGAGATTATCTAAATACTTTAGAAGTTATTGAAAAATAAATAATAGAGGAATTTCTTATGTCCACATTTGACACACTTGTAGAACAAATAATTTATCAAAATACCGAATACCCGACGCTACGAACGGTCATTGAAAAGGAATTACTGCATTATGACATTTTACGGACAATGAACCGTGCAGGATTCTTGAAAAATCTTACTTTTATGGGGGGAACTTGTCTGCGTGATTGTTACGGCTCAGTGCGTTTAAGTGAAGATTTGGATTTTTCCGGCGGATTTGATTTTTCAAAAGCTGATATGGGCGAGCTTGGAAATGTTATTCAAAACACAATTCAAGAAAAATACAATCTACCAGTTACCGTGACGGATCCTGCCAAAGAGGGCGGAAACACGGAAACCTGGAAAATAAAAGTTATAACACGACCTGAACGCCCAGATATTCCTGCCCAAAAGATAAATGATGATATTTGCCTGCTTCCGAGCCATGAAAGAAAAGTATCTATGCTTAAAAATACGTATGGAATCGACATGGGAACGGATGGAGTTTTGCTTTATGCAGAAAGTCTTACAGAAATTTTATGTGATAAACTTATTGCGTTTGCAAGAAGACCAAACAGAGTGAAGAACCGCGATTTGTGGGATATTCATTGGTTGAGTCAGAAAAATGTTTCCTATAACAAAGATTTGCTGCTTCAAAAACTTGGTGACAGAAAAATTGAGGAAACTGATTTTTGGCAGCTATACAGAATTCGGATTGAAGAAGTTAAAAGTAGACAAAAAGATTTTTTATTCGAAATGCGCAGATTTTTGCTTCCATCTGCTTTTACTCCACAGTTTAAAAGCGAGCTGTGGTGGGAATATTTGATTGGACTGTTGGAGCAGATGCTGTAAAATTGCACATAACAAAGCTTCAAATCCGGTAAACCGGTCAAGCCCACAGGACTACTTATTAAGAGGAAAAAAGTATGAAACAAAAAAAATTATATTATTACAAGTTTGATTCTTGCTATTTTTTTTACAGCTTGCAAGTCTACAGAAACTTACACAGATTATATAAATATAAAAGAACAGCCATCAGCTATTATTCATATAATTGATGATTCTTCTGATTCTGATTATAAGCTATCTAAAGTTAATAACATAAAAATAGAAAAGCTAAAAACAGGAAGCGATGCCATCAAGATTCCTTCTGGCAAGGCATTCACACTTCATTTTTCAAAAACCAGTACAAGTTCAAATACAAGTACTACAGGTAAAACTTCCTCTTTTGAAAAAAATGATAATACATATTCATGGACAGTGAATTCTCCCAAAACAGCAACGACTGTTACAAATACAGTTCAAGAAATAAATTATGATTGTTCTGAACTAAAAGAAAATAAAGAATATATGCTTTCCATTTTTTCAGAAGGTTTTCGTTTAGAAGAAAGCGAAACCCTTATTTTGATAACGGAAGGAAGTTTTCAAAATTGATTTCTGTTTAGCCCATGGCTTTACGTTAGTTGGAAAAAATGCAATAATGGGGGCATGGCTTCGTAGCCGGGAGCAAACAGCATTTTTTATGAAAAGCGGATACGGTTCAGCAGGAATTGCCAGAAAAACAGAAAGCACAAAAAATTCTCTCCTAACACTTGCACTTGCCATTGTGCTTTTATGCGCATCCGTAACATCCATCCACTTTGCGGCAAGCGAACTTGACCACGACTGCACAGGAAGCGACTGCCCCGTATGCATGGTGATTATGAACGCAGAAGCCTCCATGCAAAGCGCAGCGGAAGGGATTAAGCCCTGTAAAAAAACTGTAAGCAGCATAGAATTTACCGTTTTAAACTTTGCGGCATCAAAAATAAAACTAGAAGTAAAAACATCCGTCTCAAAAAAGATAAAGCTTTCCAACTGAATCCTTTCCAAAAGACAAATTCCCCGTATTGAAATTTAAATCAATTTTAATTTTAAAATTTTATTAAGGAGAGCAAATTGGAACTCTTTACCTGTAAGGATTTATCGCTTGGCTACGGTGCAAAAGAAATTATTTCCGGACTTAACTTTTGCGTAAACGAAGGAGAATACTTTGGCATAGTCGGAGAAAACGGAGCCGGAAAATCCACCCTAATAAAAACGCTGCTTTCGCTTCAAAAACCGATGGGCGGAAAAATCATAGCGGGAAAAAACTTTTGTCCAGGAAGCATAGGATACCTTCCCCAGCAAAACCCGGTGCAAAAAGACTTTCCCGCTTCCGTGGAAGAAGTTGTAAGAACCGGTTGCCAGAGGCACGGACACTTTTTTATATACTATTCAAAGGAACAAAAGAAAACTGCAGAAAAAGCAATGAAGGACACAGGCATTCTTGGCCTTGCAAAAAGCTGCTACCGGGAACTTTCCGGAGGGCAAATGCAGAGGGTTCTTTTGGCAAGGGCACTTTGCGCAGCAGAAAACGCACTCCTGCTTGACGAACCCGTAACAGGTCTTGATCCCCAGGCAACGGAAAACATGTACAATCTTATCTACGAACTGAACACCCGCAAAGAAAAACCTATGACCATAATAATGATTTCCCACGACATTCAGGGAATAAAAAAATGGGCTCACAGAATCCTTCACCTGGGGAATGAATGCTACATAGAAAAAGGAGAAAGACAATGACTATTATAGAAACAATTTCCATGTACCTTGAATACCCCGTTGTAAGGTCTGCACTTATAGTAGGAGTTCTTATTGCTCTTTGCTCTTCCCTGCTTGGAGTTCCCCTTGTGCTAAAGAGGTTTTCCTACATAGGAGACGGACTTTCCCATGCGGCATTCGGAATAATGGTTATAGCGGGCATACTGCACTTTTCTAACACGATGTACCTTACCCTTCCGCTTACGGTTCTTTGCGCAATCTTTATTCTTTGCGGAAACAGGGATTCAAAGATAAAGGGGGATGCTACAATAGCCATGATTTCCACAGGGTCCCTTGCTTTAGGCTACCTCTTGAAGAACCAGTTTACAACAGGGCCAAATGTTTCCGGGGATGTTTGCAGCACGCTCTTTGGTTCCATTTCCATACTAACGCTTTCTCCCATAGATGTTATTATTTGCATAATCCTTTCTGCATTCACGATTATTTTTTACATCATGTTCTACAACAAGATTTTTGCAATAACATTTGACGAAACCTTTGCGGCATCTTCCGGAGTTTCCACCAAGGCATACAACTTTTCCATTGCTTGCGTAACGGCTGTAATAATCGTACTTGCAATGAACCTTGTAGGCTCGCTTCTTATTTCTGCACTGATAATATTCCCGGTTCTTTCTGCAATGCGCATCTGCAAGACCTTTAAGAGCGTAACGCTTTGTTCTGCAATAATCTCCGTCTTGTGCGCGCTTAGCGGAATGCTCTTTTCCATAATAAAAGGAACACCGGTTGGCTGTACAATAGTTGCGGCAGACGCAATAACATTTTTTGCATTAACCCTTTTGGGAAAAATTACAAGGAGAAGCTAAGATGAAAAAATTTTTATTCGCATTAACGTTTGCTTTAATCTTCTTTCAAGCATCAAAGGCTAGTGCTCAGCAAAAAGGCAAAAAGGTAGACATTGACCTTACAAAGGTTAGCAACACCTTTATTTATTCCCAGCTCTTTAACATGATGGCAGAACCGGAATCCTATGTTGGAAAGACCATAAAGATAAAGGGTGTGTTTGCAGTATACGACCTGCCTCCCGAATTTGGACGCAAGAATGCTTTTGCAGTAGTAATCTCAGACATGGCGGGATGCTGCCAGCAGGGTCTTGAATTTGTCTGGGAAGGAAAACACGACTACCCCAAGGACTACCCTGCTCCGGGAAAAAGCATAACAGTTACAGGAGTCTTTCAGAATTACAAGGTTCAGGGCTATGACTGCTTCTGCTTAAAAACAAACGACGTGTCTTTTTAAAGAAGGGAATGCGATTTGGAAGATAAGATTTTGGAACTTCTGCTAAATTGGAGTTGGAAATATTCCGATTAGTTTTTTATGGAACTAAAAAACTTGTCTTATTTTCCTTCGTACAACAATTTCTTGTCTTCTTACAATACGCTGGAAAACTGTTATTTAAAAAAATACCGCGATTCGTCCATTCCGCTTAATGATGAAGAATTTACTTCTTCATTTTTTGCTTGCTTTGATTTTTTGTCTTCCCTTACAAAAGAGGACATTGAATTTTTAAAGACGGATTTAAACCTGCACTGCAAGATTACAATGTTTGACACTATAAAGCTGCACCTTATTGCGCAAAACCCAAGCCTTAGAAAGATACGCACTTTGCATAAGATTTTCTAAGGAATTGGGCTTTGCTGCTTCTTTTACTTTGCATTTCTTGCGACGCGGAAGCCAAGGCCGTTGTGATGCTCTGTCATTGGAGTGAATGAGAAGCAGGTATTTCTTAAAGCGGATTATCGGGTCGAGCCCGATAATGACATATTTATTTTCTAACACCAATCCCCCTTGGGGCGTTGGTCACAAGCTTCGCTTGCTCTCCGAGTTTTCTGTCGAAAACTCGCGGAATTATTTCCCAAACGAAAACCCCATTTGAGCAGGCGTTGCGGGCGGCGTTTGAGCCCGCAGAGGGGGTAGGACGCAACGAAGTGCGGCCGCAGGGGGAGACTTTCCCCTCCTTAAGCAATCGAAATTTATTCGTTATCGTCGGCGCTTTCTAGTTCTTCCAGGTACTGGTCGGCTTCGGCTTGCTTCTTTTTGCGCTCGGCTTCTTTTTCCTGTTCATTAAAGAATTCGTCCAGGGTCTGGTTGAGGACTGCGGGTGAAACCGGCTTTAGGAGGTAGTTTGCGGGTTTTAGTTCCAAAACCTTTTTTACGATGTTTTTGTCGTCTTTGGAGGTAAGGAATATTACCGGGATGTTCATTGTTGCCTGTTCGCTTTTTAGGATGCGGAAGACTTCCTGCCCCGAAAGGATAGGCATTTCGTAGTCCAAGAGGATGAGGTCTACGGTGTGGTTCTTTAGGAAGGTTATTGTGTTCATGCCGGAGTTTGTAATGTAGACGTTGTACTTGTTGCCAAGCAAAGTCTGCATTGAGCGGAGCAGCGAAGAGTCGTCGTCTACAAGGAGAATCTTTTTCTTAGAGTCGTCTTCTGCACCGCCAGCGTTGGGCTTGATTACTCCGGGAAGTTCCGCTTCGTAGTTGTAGCCCGTGCTTATAAGGTCCAGCTGGGTAATAAGGTCTGTTGTGTTTACAGGGCGTTTGAATGTTGCGCTAACCAGAGACTTTGGCACTGAGCGGTAGGCTATGTCCAGTTCTACGGTGTTGCCGATCAGGAAGAAGTGAACAGGATCGTCTACGGTCTGGTGGGTAAGAAGTTCCGCATAGTATTCCAAAGTGGAAACATAGGCTGTTGCGTCGTTGTCCAGGTACAAGATGGAAATTGGGGGACGGTGCTTCATTTCCGCAATTTCTTTTGGATGCGGTTGGGTAAAGACCACCTCGTAGCCACCGTTTTCCAAAGCCTTTGCAAGTGCGGTTATTAAAAAGCTTTCCGCAAAACCAGTTATGAATAATATCCTCTTTTCCATATAACACTCCTATAGGGCTTCTACAATTGCAGCAGAATCTCCTGAACGGATATACTGCTTTATTTGCTCATAAAATTCTTTCTTTGATTCGGGGATTTCGTAGCCGTCCAGCATTTGTACGATATTGTCTGCCGCGTTAAAGTCGAAGGACTGTGCGTATTCCTTTACGGCGGACATGGCTTCGTTAAACTTCTGTTCCCCGATTGCCTCTTTGCTTGCCTTTTCCCCATCCTGCTGGCTTGATTCCTTGGGATAGAGGGGCGACAGTTTTTCCTTATAGCTGCGGTAGAGCGTTAAAAGAGCCGGTGTCTTTGCCTGAATCTCTTCATCGTTCTTTTCGTCCCCGCACTTTTCAAGATAGGCAGCCTGTTCAGACAGTTCCATTGCACCAATAAGCTTGGAGGAGCTTTTTAGGGCGTGGGTCTGGATGGTGTAGTTCTTAAAGTCCTTCTTTGCAGCGTAGTATTCTATGTCTGCCGCACGCTTTGTTATGTTGTTGTAGTATTCCTTTAGCGCAATAAGAAGGATGTCCTCGTCCCCGCAGTTCTGCATTGCCGTTTCAAAGTCTATGCCGCTAAGACCTTGCGGGAGCTTTGAATCCTTTGAGGCAGCGGACTGAGCAAAGACAATGTCATCTTCTGCATTTTTGTTTTTGTCCGACATTCCACCAACTGTTCTGTGGACAAGGGAAGGAGGCAGCAGTTTTATGAGAATCTTTTCTATCTTGTCGCTGTCCACAGGCTTGGCAAGGTAATCGGCAAAACCTTCCTTTATATAAAACTCCCTGGCACCGGAAACCACGTTGGCGGTAAGGGCTACAACCGGGGTGTCCATGCAGAGGTTACCTTCCATTGCTTTCATAAGGTGAAAGGCTTCCACTCCGTCCACGTTTGGCATACGGTGGTCAAGGAAAATTACGTCGTAGTGGTTCTTGCATACCAGATCGAACATTTCCTGAGCGCTAAGGGCTGTGTCTACCTGAACCTGGGTGTCCTTAAGAAGACCAACCGCAACGATTATGTTCATCTTGGTGTCGTCCACGATAAGAACCCTGGCTTCGGGTGCATGGAAAGCTTCCTTGTATTCCTCAAGACCCTGCAGGTAGTTCTCGTAGCTTTCGTCAAAGTCGCCAATAGGATCCCACCAGACAACCTTCTGCTCTACCGTAAAAGAGAATTCCGAACCGGAGCCGTATTCGCTCTTAACGTCCAGCTTGGTTCCCATAAGACCCAGGAGCATGCTTACAATGTTAAGACCCAAACCGGAGCCTTCTATGGTGCGGTTCCTGCGTTCGTCCAGCCTTTCAAAGACGGTAAAGAGCTTTGGAATATCCTCCTGCTTTATGCCTATGCCTGTGTCCTTTACGCTAAAGATAAGGTTTATCGTGTTCTCATCTTTTGTTTCGTAATCCATGGACATGGTAACCGTTCCAGCGTCCGTATACTTTGCAGCGTTTGTAAGAAGGTTCAGCATGCACTGCTTTACGCGGATTTCGTCTCCGTTCAAGAGGTGGGGGATTCCGGGGTTTATGTTAAGCTTAAATTCCAGGTTCTTGTCCTTGATTTTTGGGCTTATCATGTTGATTAAGTCCGTAATCACGGAAGAAAGCTCGTATTCCGCATTGATAATCTCCATCTTTCCGGATTCAATCTTGGAGAAGTCAAGGATGTCGCTAACAATCTTTAGCAGGGTGTTGCTGGAGCTCTTTATGTTGCGGGCGTATTCAAGAACTTTGGGTTCCTTTGTTTCCCTTATGAGCATCTCGTTAAGACCCATGATGGAATTTATAGGCGTGCGTATTTCGTGGGACATGTTTGCCATAAACGAAGTCTTTGCGGAATTCTTAGCCTTTTCTACCTCTATCTCCGAATTGAAGAGCTTAACGGTCATCTCGTTGTAGCGGCGCTCATTCTTCTTAAAGATGCTGGCAAGAACCATGCTAAGGCTCGTAAAAAGGGATGCGTCTATAACGTCTATAAGGAAAACATCAGTTGGCTTGTAGGTAAAAGAGACATAGAAAACTGCAAAGATGATGATTATGTTGTTAAAAATCTCCGAGCGTACGCTGCTGTCCCTAATAAGAACCGCCGCCAGTATGCGGAAGCCTATAACAAGGACAAAGGGCTGCGGAAGGGGCGTGTTCATGTTCAAAAGCACGCCAATAACGTAGCAAAAAAGGAAAAAGGCATAAACCTGAATCTTTGAGTGCCTAAAGGAAAATGTCCGGAAAAAGTTTACAAAGGCAAACCAGACCAGGCAGACAAAAAAGGAAAATATGTAAAGCATCTTTGCGCAGGAGTTAAAGACCGTTTCCAGCCTGTAAAGCCCCGGAACAAAGGAAAAGCAGGACAGCATAAGAAGAACAAACGTAGAAAAGAACAGCAAATCCCTCAATACGTTGTAGTTGAATTCCGCATAAACCTGGGCAGGATTATTTTGCGCGGCAACTTCCTGAGGATCTTCGTTTTTATTTGCAGTGTTCATTTTTGTTAGCTTCATTTACTTCAATTATACCATAGAATTTCTATAAGGCAACCTAGAAAAAATCAACTTTTTAAGACTTTTTAAGACTATTCTGGAGCATATTCCTATTTTTACTGTGCCCGGCCCTCCGGGACCGGTCAGCCTCCGCGGCATTTTATCCCGTAAAACAAGCAGCGCCATGGACGGCGCGTCAGATGTTTGCAATACAAATCTGGCAAGTTTTCGCCAGAAAACTTGCGGGATAAAATGCCACGGAGGGGATTTTATCCCGCTTTGCAGGGTTCCGCCTTTCGGCTCCATTGCCTGACGGCAACGCGTCCCGCGCCCTTCCAATCGGGGCTAGGATTATTGGGTAAACACTTTTCCAAATCCATT
>JAGACC010000158.1 GCA_017614295.1 Treponema sp. | reverse complement strand
ACGGAAAGGGCAAATTCATCTGCAAGGTCTGCAATGCTTTTTCCTTCGCTGTGCTTCCTTCGGATTTCTGCATTCCTTTTTATGTAGAAATCTCTTGAGCCAGATTTTTCGCCCCAGCCTTTTTTCTTTTGGGAAGATTCCGGAATGTAGATTAATTCCCCCGATGAATATTTTTGGATTTCCGCCAATAGTTCATCGGGAAAAATATCGTTTGCGTTTCGATATTTCACTGCAGCTCCTTAAGTTCGTTCGGCTAAAAACTCTTCAAGCGAGCTGTAGGAATTAATCTTTACACCGTGTTCGTCCAGGATTGCCTTGATAATATTTTCAAGTTGGTTGGCCCTGTCTTCCAAAAGCGAAAGATTGTCTTTGTCAAATGAATCAAGAAGATTCAGTTCTTCAACTTTGTAATCCTGGGCAATGTAGAGAAATTCCTCCTGCAGGTAAGATGCATCCGTGTAGGCTTTTTCTGCCATATTGTTCTTGCAGAAGTAGCGTAGCCTCCTCCAAGTTAAGCTTAGCTCCTGGTACCAGCTGGCAAGTCCCTTGTAGTCTATTTCTTCTGCCTCATTTAAAGATGCGAGTTTTGGTTTTCTTTCCAGAATAAATGTTCTCGTTGTTTTAAGAAGGGCAAAAATGCTTTCCTTTAAAACAGCAGTGTCATTTGCTTCTAGAATTTTCCTTGCGTTTGCAAAAAATCCGTCCGGTACAATCTTCATTCCGGGACAGGAATAAATGCGGTTTTCTTCTTCCCCATCGTAGGCCTGGTTTTCGCTGTAGATTGCACTTTCCGTGTAGGTGTGGTTCATAAAGGCAACGGCCCTGGAAAGACACCTGTGAATGCAGTCTGCTTCTGAACGTACGCGGTAAAGCTTTTCTTCAAAAATCATTGACCGGTAAATTTCCAAAGCCTTGTCCATACATTCAAGAGCTTTTCCGTAAACAAAAGAATCATTGTTCAGGTTTTGGAACATACGCTTCTTGCAATCTTCAAAGCGCTTAACATCTTCTTCGCTGCGAGAATAAAGTACCGTCGCCTGGTCAAGAAGCAAAGCCATGTCGTTAAGGTTTACAGAATCTTCCAGCCTCTCCCATGAACGCGGATACAAATCGTGCCCAATGCCGTCGATTATAAAAGTTTCCGCAAGATTATTCCCCCGCTCGGTTGCCGGCACAAAAAAATCAAAGCATTCTCCGTGACCGTCCCCGTTTGTGGAATGACCTTTAATCCCAATCAAAAGCGCAACGTCATCCTTATATTCTTTTTCTATCTTATTGATGACCCATTGTGTAAGCGGATGAATTTCTTTCATTCTTTTCCTCCATAGGTTTTGAGTTTTATAGTATAAGATCTTATAGCTTAGGCTTTGAGTTTTTTTCTCTGCCATTTAATGACAGAATTACTTCTAAGAAAGCCGGCTTTCTGTTTTATAACCTAAAGCTTGTCTTATTATAAGCAGGAAAACAAAGAGATGGAAAGTATCAAAATTGATTTAAACTGTTTTTGCAAAATCAATCTGCGTCGTGGCATATCCTGGAGCATAAAAAAGCCTAGCCCCGGTTGGAAGGGTGGCGAAGCCAAACCGCCGTAGGCGGGTCGGAGCGAAAGCGGAGCCCTGGAAGACGGGTAATAGGAAAAACTGCGGAACGGCGTAGCCTTACGCACAGTAAGACTAGCAATCCGCTCCGGAAGAAAAAGATTATTCGTACATGCTGTTTAGCACGCGGTAGACCATGTTTACTTTTTCTTTTTGTGCGACGGAAAGGTCTGAGTTGCTTGCGTCGTCGATTAGTTTTTCCAGTGAGGAAAGGCTTTCGTTTAGGGCTGTTGCAAAACCGCGGGAGACTTTGAACCAGTATGTGCCGTTGCCGTCGGTGAAGAGGCATATGAATCCCAGTTCGCGGGAGGCTTGTTTTGCTACGGTTACGCGCATTAGGCAGTCGATGGAATTTACGAGCTTTTCGAGTCCGGTTGAACCGTCGCTTTCTACGCTGTTTATGTTGATGTTCATTTTGCGCTGCCAGCGGTCTTCTGCGATTGGTTCAAGGTTCAGTCTGTTTGCGGCTTTTATGATTAGCTCGAGTTTTTCGCCGTTCATCATTTTGAATCCGTGGCCCGGGTAGATGCAGCCCCTCATTTCTCCTATCTGTGCAAGCAGGCTTTCGTTTTGTTCCGCTTTTGCCGCCGCTTTGAATTCGACCCAGGGAAGCTTAACGACTTTCTTGCCCTTTGTCTTTTCAAATTCAAATGTTGCGCCGCCAAAGCTGATGGAGTTTTCTGCTGCCTTTTCTTTTTTCTTTTCGCTTCTGCTTTTCTTGGACTTTTCTTTTTCCGATTTTTCCTTTTCGCGGAAGGATGCACCTTCGTATTCAAGGTTGCCGGTAAGGGTTCTTCCCTTTTTGCCGCGTGCAGAATTCAGCTGGTTTTCCAGGTTGGGGTCTATTTTGTAAAGTTCCTTTTTGGTAAGGGGAGAGACGCTCATTGCAAACATCCTGCTTGTCTTTACAATTTCGCCTGCAACTATGTAGAGCGGATTTGTTCTGAACATGGATGAGCCAGGGTGTATTGTTATGTGGTCGGCTGTTAGGCTTCTGTAGGTTTCCCTGCCTTCCCTTACGCATACAAACTGAATCATTCCGCTTGCTATGCAGCAGAGGTAGTCGTCCATGCTGCCGCCGCCGGTGATTGGAAGCTGTAGCCTTTGGGAAACGATTTCTTCCAGCTGGATTTTTATGTTGAGGATTTCTGCCATTACCCTTTCGTCCAGGTAGTGGTTTTTGCAGAACTTTTCTTTGTTGCTTGCTGCCACGTAGTTTTTGAAGAGCTTTACGTAGCTTACAAAGTCTCCCTGCAAGTCCCTAAAGGAGTGGTGCGCCTTTCTTGCGTCCATTTCTTCTCCGGGCGGAAGTACGAATGGGGAGTTTGCGCTTAGGAATGAAGATGCTATTAGGACTTCTTCCAGGACTTCCGGGTAGCGCATTATGCTTTCTACTATGATACGGCTTACCCTTGGCTCTAGCGGGAATTCTACCATGAGCTTTCCTGTTTTGCTTAGGGTTCCGTCTTTTTCTATGGCTTTTAAAAGGTTTAGTGTTTGGACTGCTCCCAAAAGGCCTTCTTTTTGCGGCGGGGAGATGAAGTCAAATTTGTCAAAGTCTGTAATGCCGAGTTCTGCCATCCTGAGGACTACTTCGCTAAGGTCTGTGCGGTAGATTTCTTCCGTGGTGTATTCCTGGCGGCTGTCGAAGTCTTTTCTTGGGTAAAGGCGGTAACAGGTTCCTGGGCATGTTCTTCCTGCGCGTCCCCTTCTTTGGTTGCAGCTTGCCTTGCTTACAGGTGTTTCTATTAGGCTGGACGTGAATGTTCGCGGGCTGTAGAAGTTTAGCTTTGCAAGTCCTGAGTCTATTACCGTTGTTATGCCGTTAATGGTTACGGATGTTTCTGCAATGTTTGTGCTGATTACTACTTTCTTTTTACCGAATGGCGGCGGGTTAAAGACTTTTTCCTGGTCTTCTTTGGGGAGTCTTCCGTAGAGCGGTACAAGGTGAATCTT
>JAGACC010000157.1 GCA_017614295.1 Treponema sp. | reverse complement strand
CGAATAAGCCATCCCCGTGCAAGGGGACAGGACATCTTCCTAAAATACCGCACGCAGATTCTTGAAATCCTTGACTATGCAGGTAAGGTTCAGGAAGCAGAATACGCAATTTAATTTGTTTTTATTTTTATGGAGGTTATATGAAAAAATCATTTTTGGCTGGAACTGCATTGCTTGCAGCGGCATCTTTTATGCTTGCTTCTTGCAATAAGAAAAACGAGGCTGCTTCAGGTGCAGGTCAGGAGCAGAAGGTTGTTAGAATCAACTTTCAGACAGGAAGCCTTTGCTATGCACCAACACACGTTGCCATGAAGCTGGGACTTTTTGAGGAAGAGCTTGCCAAGATTGGGCAGAAGGCAGAGTATGTCCATATTGTAGAAGGCGGTGCTACTCTTGGAGAAATGATTGCGTCTGGCAAGGTTGACGCAGGCTATGGTCTTTATGCCACACAGCTTCAGGCCATGGAAAACGGTCTTCCCATTTCCTTTACATCCGGCATTCACATTGGATGTACAAAGTATTATGTCCGTGCAGACAGCGATATAAAGTCCGTGGCAGACTTGCGCGGAAAAAAGGTTGGTGTTCCTGGACTTGCAGACAGTTCTGTAATGAACTTAAAGCGCAAGCTTATGGATTACGGAATCGGTGTAACTGCCGCCAACAATGAAGTTGAATTCATTGCATACGCTTCTGCCGACCTTGCAATTGCCCTGAACAACGGTGCGGTTGACGTAATAGGCGCACACGACCCGATTGCCACAAAAGGCGAACAGGCTTACGGATTCAGGAAGATTCTTGATACGGGAACTGATGACAAGTTCGTAAAGGAATATTGCTGCCAGCAGTTTGTAACACACAAGCTTCTCCGTGAAAACCCAGAGGGGGCAGCGGCTGTAACGAGGGCTTTGCAGAAGGCTTCTGCATACGTTCAGGCTGAACCACGCGCCGCAGCACAGCTTCAGATTGAAAATGACCTTGTTGCCGGCGATCTTGATTTCAATGCTGCACTTCTTGATGAACTCAACTTTCAGCCAAGCCGCTCTCTTGGAAAGAAGACTTTTGATTCAGCTGCCCGCCAGCTTCAGGAAGCAGGTATCTTGAAGGCAGAAACTGATATAGAAAAGTTTATTGAGCAGGGCTACATAGAACTGTTTGGTGTACCGGACGGTTACATCTATGACAGCGAGACAAAGACATATAAAGAAATAAACGGCTCTCGTGCCTAATAAGGAGAACATTATGAAAAATATCAGCATCATCTTATCATCACTTACCGCTTTGCTTGGAATTTTGGTTGCCATTGCACCTTACACCTTTGCAAAGGTCTGCGCAATGGCAAACATGCACTGCCACAAGGTAACAGCTCCAACAGTGCTTGTATTTGGAATCGTAATCTTTGTTCTTTCTGCATTGCAGACTGCAATCTTATGGAAAAGGCGCTAAGTTTAACAGGGCTTGCATCCGCAAACATACGGCGTAAGCCCTACAGAACAGCTGCTCTTGTTACGCTTATTGCGCTCTCGGCAGCTGTTCTCTTTGGTTCACTAATACTCGTCTCCAGCTTAAAATGCGGAATAGGGGGAATCCAGTCGCGCATAGGGGCAGACCTTATGATTGTTCCCGAAGGCTACGAAGCTAAAATGGAAGGCGTTTTGCTTTCCGGACAACCGAGCTATTTTTACATGTCAAAGGGAATAGAAGATATTGTCCGCAAAGTGGAAGGGGTTCAAGAGGTTACTTCCCAATTTTATCTTACAAGCCTTTCTGAAAGTTGCTGTGACTTTCCAATCCAGATAATAGGCTTTGACAGCGATACAGATTTTATAGTAAGAAACTGGTCAAGAAAAAAAGTTTCTTCTTCTGCAAGTACAGGGGAGGTGATTCTTGCGGGAAGCAACATCAATGCGGAGAAGAACAAGGTTACTTTCTTTGCAAAGACTCACGATATATCTGCCCGTCTTGAAAAGAGCGGTACCGGTATGGACAACGTAATATATGCCGATCTGCCAACCCTGCAAAAGATGTTTTCTGACGCAAAGGAAAAAGGCTTTGGTTTTATTTCTGACGGTGACTGCGCTTCAAAGACCAGCGTTATTTTTGTAAGGATTGCACCTAATTACAAATCTGACGGACTTTCACTTAGGATAAAGAATGCACTTTCGGATTCAAACTTTGGTTCGGAAAAAATTCAGATAATACAGAGCGAAAGTTTTGTTTCTACATTTGTGAAAAAGCTTTCGTCTTTTCTTGTCTTTATTTATGCAAACTGCATTCTTGTTTTTGTGATTGCAGTTCTTACCCTTGCAGTTGTGTTCTCTATGTCCATCAACGAGCGCTTGCGGGAGTTTTCTATTCTGCGCGTTCTTGGTGCAGACCATTCAAGCCTTAGGAAAATAATTTTTTCGGAAGCTGCAATTTTGGGAAGCGTTGGTGCTGTAATAGGTATTTTTATTGCATCTCTTGTAATACTTCCCTTTAACGTAATCATTTCTGAAAAGATTGCACTGCCTTTTGCAATGGCAAGTCCCCTTCAGGTTGCAATCATTGCGGTTATAGTTTTTTTAGTTTCTCTTTGCTCATGCCTTGCCGCTTCGGTTTTTAGTGCTTTGCGTATTTCTAAGTTTGAAATTTATGGGAGTGCAAAATGATAGACATACAAAACCTTACGAAGACATTCTCTACGCCCAGGGGAAAACTTACGGTTCTTGATAACTTTAGCCTTAAGGTTCAGGATGGAACATTCCTTGGAATAGCAGGAAAGTCTGGGGCTGGAAAATCAACTCTGCTTTCTATAATTGCAGGGCTACAAAAACCGGATTCTGGAAAAGTTATTATTGGATGCACATGCGGCAATGCTAACGGTACTGGGGATAGGGATATATTTTCCCTTAGCGAAAAAGAGCTTTGCTTGTTCAGAAACACTAACATAGGTTTTGTTTCCCAGGAACAGAGCTTTTTGGAAAACCTTACAGTCTTTGACAACGTTAGGCTTCCGTATTTTATAGGTTTGAATAAAAGGACTGCACGTGTCCAGCTTAATTTGATCAATGCGCGCGCAAAAGAACTTTTAGAAAATCTTGGCATAGCACATCTTTCTAAAAGCTACCCCAGGGACCTTTCCGGTGGAGAAAACCACAGGCTGCTTATAGCAAGGGCTCTTATAAACAATCCGGACATTATACTTGCAGATGAACCTACGGAATCCGTAGACAGTGAGCGGACGGAAGATATTGTAAAAATATTCAGGGGACTTTCGGATGGCGGTAAAACCGTAATTCTTGTTAGCCACGACAGCCAGGTTCTTAAAAGCTGTGATAGAATTGAAACCATATACAATGCCGGGGCTCAAAGAAAGCTAAGAAACCCCGGCTGTAATACTTTTTATTTTTTCTATTTTGT
>JAGACC010000156.1 GCA_017614295.1 Treponema sp. | reverse complement strand
GCCATAAGCTGAAAGCTGGAGGCACAGTGGAAGATGGCAGCTCGCTCCAGAAAAGAATTTAAAATTTGTATTCCCAGTAGAGCGGTATGCTCCAGCCAAGGTTCCAGTCTTCGGCGGTGGTTTGCCTGCGTTCAAATTGGGCACCGGCGCTGATTGTGTTTTTTCCAAAGTAGAACATGAGGCGGGGGTAGAATACGTAGGTTGTGCGCGAAAGGTCGGAGTCTTTTGTGTTTAGGCCTGCGTAGTAGAAGAATTGTGGGCGCAAGCTTATGTGGGGCGTTACCGGGATTAAAAGCTGTGTTCCTGCGTAGAGGGGGACGTAATCTCCTTCCATTGAATGTCCTGCTTCTCCTTCCAGCGTGAATGATGCAAAGTCAAAGTTGGCCTTTAAATTGACGGATGCGAATTTTGCCTTGCCGATTTTTGAATAGTTTGCAATGTTTTTGAATGTTGAATTTGCGGCGTAGCATGATGAATTCCAGGAGTAGGATGCAAAGGCTGAAAGTTTTTTTAATGCTGAATCGTTGTTTTTTTTGGAGTAGTGGAGTGAAACGGATGAGCTTAAGTCTTTTTTGGAGAATTCTTTTGGGTCTGAGTCTCCTGCGGCTTCGTAGAATAGGGTTGTGCCGAATGTTAGCGGAAGGTCAAAGAGGGGGGCAAAGTCGTAGCCTAGGGATCCGTTTATGGCAAAATGGTCTTCTACGGTTTTGTATGATTCTTCCAGTGGGAGGGCAATTCCTGCTATTACGCCTGATTTTTTTGCCTTTACGCCAAGTCCGGTCTTTCCCCAGCGGGTAGAGCCTGTGTAGAATTCGTTAAGGTCAAAGTATCCTCCGCTCAGGTAATATGAATAGAGCTTTCCCATGCCAAGTTCAAGGTCTTCTGTCTTGAAGGGGCGGATTTTTAGGTATGCTCGTTTTACTTCCAGCTTTTGGGCATTTTCGTCCCGGTTTGCTGCGGAATGTAGGCGGTAGTATATCTTTCCACCGGCTGTCATTACGTCGGAGGAAAGTTCACCGTTGAACAAGAGGTATGCTCCTCCGAATTCTTTTTTTGCGTCTTCCTGCGCGTCTTTTTGCAGAGGGGTTGTTCCCACTGTGATTATTGTTTTTCCTGATGGTTGGGAAAAGAGGTTATTCTGCACTAGGAATGCAGCACAAATAATAAATAGTTTTGCGGATAGGTTTGGTTTTTTCATGACCACATATTAGCAGAAAAATAAGTGTTACCGCAAGCAAATGATTTTTCTTGCACGGAAATCAAGTTTGGGCTCCACTCCAAGAAAAAATTGGCTGGAAGAAAAAAAATACCCCGGAACAGGTGCTTTTGCATTTGTCCGGGGTTGGGCTATTCTTTTTTAGAAAAGCTTATTTTGTTGTTTTTTTAGCGGCTGGCTTTTTTGCTACTGCTTTTTTTGCTGTAGATGCTTTTGCTTTAGTTGCTTTGGCTGTTGTTGCCTTTGCGGTAGCTGTTTTTTTTGCAGCGCTTGCCTTTGTTGCTTTTAATGTTGTTGTCTTTTTAGCGGCAGTTTTCTTTGCGGCGCTTACTTTCTTTTCTGCTGCTGCTTTTGCAGTCTTGGCTGTCTTTACCGCTGCTTTTTTTGCTGTCTTGGCGGTTTTTTCTGTTGCTTTCTTAGCTTTTGTTGCCTTGGCTGCTGTTGTCTTTGCGGCTTTTGTTGCAGTTTTCTTTGCTGTGCTTACCTTCTTTTCTGCTGCTTTTTTGGCTGTCTTTGCAGTTTTTACCGCTGTTTTCTTTGCTGCCTTGGCGGTTTTTTCTGCTTTTTCTGTTGCCTTCTTAGCTTTTGTTGCGGTTTTCTTTGTTGCCTTTTCTGCAGCGGTCTTTTTGTTTGTTGAACCCTTCTTTCTGCCCCTCTTGCCCTTTTCTGCTACAGCTTTTTCTACCTTTTCGATAGATTCGTAAGCTTCTGTTTCGCTTATAGGATCTGGCTGAGGCTCCTTGTCTTCGTCAAATACGTCAACAAGTTTGAGAGCTTCTGCAAATTTATCATCTGACTTTGGCTTGTCGGAAGCAAATTCTGCTGCGGTGTGCATTGCAAAGGACATGTCTGCCTGCACGTCGGATGAAATTGTTTCATCGGAAGAGTTGTCTTCGCTTACAAGTGTAGAATCTGAGTCAACCATGGTAGCATCGTCTGCAATGGTTGCGTCGCTTTCTGCTACTGTCTGTGCGCTTTCCTGCACCTGTGTCTTTTCGGCAGCTTCTTCTGATGAGCCTAAAATTTTCTTGAAAAAATTACCAAAACCCATTTTTTTCGCGTCTCCTTGATTTGCAAGCTCCGGACTTCCCGAAGCTTTCCTTTCAAATTTTATCTTTACGCTTTGATAGCGCAATTTACATTCCAATATGGTGACTGCAATAACCACGTAGGCCAAATAATGCAGGGCACCGTAAATTCCGGCATAATAATTATACAGCCCGTGGAACAAAACCGCCAGTAAAAAGGGAAGCCACAAGAACGACTTGTCCTTTAGCTGGGCACGGCACTTTATGCTGAACACAAAGAGTCCGCTCAGTCCTGCGCAGAATGTATGCATTACCACAGCCGTAAAAAGCCGGAGTGTTATACTTCTATTTCCGTATATCAAGTAGATTAATGTTTCAAGACATCCCAGCGTAAGCCCGCAAAGCACCGCATAAGAGAAAAAGGCGGAAAGCTTGGACTTTTTTGCAGGCAGTAAAAAAAGAAACGCCATCTTTGCCGATTCTTCTACAATACCGTTTATGAGTAATCCCTTTATAAGCCGTCCAGGTAAATTTACAGAGGCGAAAGGATGCCATGTATGAATTATTATCAAAAGAAGTTCAATAGGGAGAAGGGCTAACAATCCGCAAAGACAAGCTGCCGCACCATGAACTTTATTGAAATCTTTCCCCAGCAGCAAGAAACAGATATACACCGTAAAAAGGGGTATAAAAGTCATTGCTATTGAAGCATAAATATTCATATTTATAGGATAATCCAATTTTATATATTTTGCAATCGATATTTCTGTTTGTGGAGCTCAAAACTCCTCTCCTGTTTTTGAATTTGATGCGGACGGCCTTGGCAACATGACGGGCAAGACAAGCACGGAAACCGTAACTCCCCAGAAGTCCATAGGCGACAACCTCAACTACAGCTTTGGCTATGTCTATGACGAAAAGTATGCACACCGCCTTGTGAGTGCGGGTGAGCGGTACTACAAG
>JAGACC010000155.1 GCA_017614295.1 Treponema sp. | reverse complement strand
TATTTAAGTATTGTGTCAATACCTAATTTTATTATTTCTTTTGGATTGATTTTGAGAGGAGCTTTTCTAAGGAAGTTCGTTGATTTTACAAGGGAATTTGTTTGCTGAAAATTTTGTTTAAAATAAAAAAGCCCTATCCGTTAAGATAAGGCTCTTGTTCTAGCTGGGGTTGGACTTGAACCAACGGCCTCCGGGTTATGAGCCCGACGAGCTGCCAACTGCTCTACCCAGCGTCGTACTTATTTTTATTATAGTACTATATATGAAAAAAAAGGTCAATAGATTTGCGGAAAAAGTGGTAAAAAAGTGTCAATTGCAATTTAGGCGGAATGTCTGTATATTTTTAGCATGGTTATTAGCGTTACTTTTTCTAAGCCGGCAGAAAATTGCGAGCAAGTTCTGGGAAAGAATTTTGTAAAAGTGCGGATTGTCCGAAATGCAGGGCTTTTGAATTCAGAGTCAAAAAAAGCAAGGTTACCCTACAGCGCGGAATTTTTTACAAAGACCCAGGCTTTCCAAAAGTCAATGACGGAAGAAGAAGTTAACAACTTTATAGATGCCCATGCGGGAAAAACTTTTAAGAATGTTGTTCAAAAGACAGAGTCCCAGGAGATAAGTTTTTTTTGCAACCGCCGCGGAGAAGTAAAAAAATCTGTGCGGAATATTTCCAGCGGAATGAAAAACATAAATTTGCAGAGCATGGAAAACCGCCCTTCTGGAAACCGTGCAAAAAATTATATTCTAAAGGAAGGAAACCCCATTCCTTTTTTGGTACGCCTTGGCGTTATGACAAAAGACGGCAGCGTTATTGCTTCCAAGTATGCAAAGTTCAGGCAGATAAACCGCTTTCTTGAATATGTGCGGGACATTCTTCCAGACGTAAAAAAACTTTACGGCAAAGATTTTTCCAGAGAACGGCCTTTGCGCATAGCGGATTTTGGCTGCGGAAAGTCCTACCTTACTTTTGCTGTTTATTATTACCTTTCCCAGATTGAAAAAATTCCTGTTCAGATTACGGGCTTGGACCTAAAGGAAGACGTGATTGCCTATTGCCAAAAACTTTCTGATGAACTTAACTATGATTCACTTAAATTTTTTGTGGGAAACATTGCAGATTTTTCTTATGACAATAAGCCGGACATTATAATCACCCTACACGCTTGCGACACCGCTACAGATTTTGCTCTGAATTTTGCGGTAAAACAAAACGCACTTGCAATTCTTAGCGTACCATGTTGCCAGCACGAAATTAATTTGCAGCTTGAAAAAAACAAGTCCCAGGTGGAAGCATCCAATCCTTTTGCATCGCTTGAACATTGGGGAATTTTCCGCGAACGCTTTGCAGCACTTGCAACAGACGCAATACGCGCGGAGCTTTTGGAACAGTCGGGCTACAGCGTTCAGGTTTTGGAATTTATAGACATGGAGCATACGCCAAAGAATATTCTGATCCGTGCTGTCCGAAGACAAAGTGATTCTTCTGCGGCAGTAAATAAAAGCAGGGAAAGGCTAGACTCTTTGATTAAGACTCTTGGAGCTTCTCAAAGCCTGTGCGGATTGCTTGAAGGCTAATGGATTCATCTTGGCTTAAAAGACCGAATGCACCCGTATCCAGCGTAAGAATATTTTGCTTTAGCTGATCAATTTCTTGAAGGGGATAGCGCCTGTATTTTTCCGGCAAAGTTTCCAAGCTGAACACAAGACCGCCTTTGTTTTCTGCCTGTCTCTTTAGCTCATCAAACGGAACCTTTGAGCAGACTTGAAGGTATTTTTTCTCTTTGGAAAGTATGGAGTCCTCTTCGTCAACACAGAACTGCCTAAAGTCTTTTCCATTCAAATGTTGGGGTAAATCAGATGGCAGCGTAAGGTACCATGCTGAATTAAAATCCATTGCCGTGTTAAGGTTTGCAAAAAGAACAAGGGCTTTTTTGTCCCTGCACCAAGCTTCCATTCCAAACAAGGCTGATATTCCATTCCTCTTGCAACAGATAGAAAATGCCGGTGCATTAAGACAGGTGTTTATGTCTGTTATTGCAGCCAACTGAATTTTCTCTTTGCAGAGGAATTTCATCAGCTGCCTTGGAGTAAAAAGGTTTGAAGTTCCCTCCGTAACACATGTGCGTATGGAAAGGATTGCCTTACAAAACATTTTTTTCTATGAACATTCCGACTCCGCTTGAATTGTTGTCAAATTCAGTGGTAAAGTCAGCAATGCCCTTTATGTAGTCCAGTCCGTTTTTCATGCAGACTCCGTATTTGCAAAGGCGTATCATGCTTTCGTCATTCATACTGTCGCCAAAACCCATTGTTCTGTTCTTGTCCAGACCAATGTGTTCAGCAAGCCAAGTGATTGCCTCTCCCTTTCCGCAGTTGGGTGGCAGCACTTCAAGAAAATACGGCTTGCTTGTAAAGACGACCGCTTTGCTTCCAAAATCTGCCTTTAGCTTTTCCTGCAAAACAAGAAGCTGTTCCGGTTCTCCGGGGATAAGCATTTTTGTAAAGCCCTGCTTTAGGAAATTGTCATAGTCTTCTATTTCTTTTCCCTTTAGTCCGCAAAGCTTTACGTCTATGTTTGTCCATTCGGTTTCTTTTTGGTAGTGGATTGTGTCAGACGTATAGACTTCGCTAAAGAGTCCCATCTTTTGGGCTTCTTCGTTTGCGTGCTGAAGTATGTCGTAAGAAACTTTCTTGCAGTAGATTTGCTTTCTTTCGTGAAGGTCAAAGACAGAGCATCCGTTTATGGCGATGATGTAGCGTCCTGCCTGCAAACCGGCAATCTCCAAGCGGCGCACGTAGGGAAGAATTGCATCTTCTGCGCGTCCAGAACAGAGGACAACATAAATGCCACGCTCTGCTGCCTTCCTTAGCACTTCCACGTTTTTGTCGGAAATGTTGCGGTCCTTGTCCAAAAGAGTGTCGTCTAAATCCAGGGCTATAAGGCCTACATCCAGCTTGCTCATAGTTAGCGCACCAACTTGCGGTAAACGGTCTTGTGCGGACGGTCTGCGTCTTCGCCAAGCTGCTGCCGTCTCCATTCTGCGTATTCAGACCAGTTGCCCTCGTACCATTTGACTTCGCTGTTATTTTCAAAGGCAAGGATATGGGTGCAAACCCTGTCCAGGAAGTAGCGGTCGTGGCTGATTACAAGCACAACTCCTGCAAAATCGTTTATGGCTTCTTCAAGTGAGCGGGTTGTTGTAATGTCCAAGTCATTCGTGGGTTCGTCCAAAAGAAGAACGTTGCCCGCTTCCTTGAACATCATGCCCATATTAAGGCGGTTCTTTTCTCCACCGGAAAGGACTTCCACCTTTTTGTTCTGCTCAGGTCCGTTAAAGTTGAACCAAGAACAGTAAGCACGGCTGTTTACTTCGCGGACTGCACCGTTAACAGGACGGCCTTTTTCGTCTACAGCACCAAGCTTTACCAAATCCAAACCGTCGCTCAAAGTTTCCCATACGGTCTTATTTAGATCCAGCTTGCTTCTCATCTGGTCTACATAAACAAGCTTTACTGTTTCACCAACTTTTATGTTTCCTGAATCCGGCTTTTCCTCTCCAAGCGAATCGTCGGGAAGAAGAACCTTCTGTCCAGCGGCAGTTGCAAGCATCTTAATGAGGGTTGTCTTACCGGCACCGTTTGGACCAACAATTCCAACTACAGCACCGGCCGGAATGTGGAAGTCAAGGTTTTCAAAAAGAACGCGGTCATCAAAAGACTTTGTAAGTTTTTCCGCATCGATTACAACGTTACCAAGGCGCGGGCCTGCAGGAATAGAAATCTGGCTTTCCTTTAGCTTTACCCTCTGGCTTTCTTCTGCCAAGAGCTGTTCGTACTTTGTAATGTGTTCCTTATGCTTAGCCTGTCTGCCCTTTGCACC
>JAGACC010000154.1 GCA_017614295.1 Treponema sp. | reverse complement strand
TTTCCTCCGCTTGCTCCAGACTGTAGGCCGCTGTCTGCTGACATTTTAACAAGATGCTGTTTTATAGGAACCAAGGAATTCAAATACTTCATTTTGTAACCTCCGAATATTTACGACTGATTCCGACTAGTTGTAGGACAAACTAGATTATAACACGCTAAGCATGGCTTGTCTTGCTTTTACATCCGGCTTTCGTAGCGGATTTCTTAGTCAAAAGTAAAAGTGTCAAACTCTGCAATAACATTTTTGGATTCAGAAAGGAATTCAAAATAAAGAGCATGCTTACCTGTTATTCCGCATAAAAGATCCGCCTTTGCAAAAGACTCTCCTTTATTCATCTGGAATGCTGCCACAAGCTTGCCTTTGTATTCATCCAGACGGACATTGACCCTAAGGTTTTCCAGAGCGCTTATCTTTGCAGAAAGACTTTGCGGACTGTTATTGCCAAACTGAAGGTAACGGAACCCTACGGTAAGAGAGCTTGTAATGTCCACGATTGGGGAAGAAACAGAATCATTTTTTTCGTAAACAGGCTTTATGTAAGCTCCTCCTTTCCCTCCGTTATAGCCTCCCTTTGCTCCTCCATAAATATGAACAGCGTACCCTGCAGAAATAATCTTTCTGGCATCAAGACCGTTAAGATGGGCACCCTGGCTTGTCATTTCCACAGGTTCGCTTGCAACTGGTTCTCCGTCCTTGTAGCTAATCTTTCCGATAAAGATTTTCCCCTTGCTGTCCATTGCAACGTCCACGCATTCAATCATAGCCTGACGGGAAAATTCATCGGTACCAGTCTGCCTGTGGTAGAAAACATACCACTGGCCGTTAACATTCATAATGCTTCCGTGGTTGTTGCCCCAGCGGTATGTCATAAAAGAATTACCGTCCCCGCTAGGAATAAGCTCCCCTCCGTTAAAGCTTATGTCACCTCCCATCTTGAAGTCGCCAAGAGGAGTGTCGCTGTATTTAAAAGAAAGAAAACCGTTGCAGTCTTCGTATACACCGTACTTGGGCCTTGGAGTGTAGTAGCGCTTTGAATAAATTAAAACGTACTTACCAAAAACCTTGCGCGGAGAAGAAGCCTCAAAAAAAGCATCCTCTTCATCTGCCATACCGTCGTCCGGTGACCATTGCGTTATGCTGTGCTTAATAACGTTCTCGCGGAGAGTTTCCTTCTTAATAGTAGCCATGTCATCGTTAAGCTCTGCGCAATACTGCTTGCAAAAACCCCAGTAGGCATAGACCCTTCCGTCGTCATCAACAAGAATCCCCGGGTCAAAGGCAAGCTCCGTCTTAACCGGATTTGTAAAAGGACCAGCTGGATTCTTACTGGTTGCAAGCATAATCCTTGAACCCTTAGCCTCCGCCGCATACAGATAGAAAGTGTCTCCCTTCTGAACAACATCCGGTGCATAAAGAATTGAACCGTCGGTAGAAGTATAGCAAACACCGTGGCAGGTCCAGTTGGTAAGGTCATCAACCGGTGCGCTCCACACAACCTGATCAGGCCCGCAGTATTCAGTCCTTAGCGTATCGTGCGAACCATAAAGGTAAACCCTCTTCTCTCCATTAAATTCAAAAACACGCGGCTCTCCGTCCGGCACATGTTCCCAAAGCGGCATATAGGGGTTGGCCCCTTTAATGAATTCTTTCATATACCATTGAATGTATTTGATTATCCGCTGTCTTGCAAGAGGAATTTTATCTGGAATTTTATCTCAATTTTTTTGACGGTGATTTTTTTTGTTCTACCATTTTGCTCTTTGGCTAACTCGACCGGATATTACTTTGCGCCACCGCCGTTCCGCCCTTCGCTAACGCTCATTGCCTGCGGCAACTACGGGGCTCCATGGCGGCGTATGTTGCAGGGGGATCGAATAATAAATAGCTGTCACCCTGAACTTGATTCAATATTCTTTGTACTAATGGATTTCTGCCAAGCGAAAAATTTCTTCTATTTACATAATGTAAACTTGTATTTTTATATTGATATTTTGTAAACTTATGCTAAAATAAAATCCGGAGGTTAGCCATGAAAGATGTATTAAAATATCTCCGTCAAACAGGCGGTTTTACCCAGGAGCAAGCTGCCAAGATGCTGGGCGTCTCAAGACAGTCTTACAGCAAGTATGAAAAAGGAAGCGTCCTTCCGTCAGACCAGCTTGTCGCAAAAATAGCCAAAGTCTACGGAGTAGATGAATCCTTTATCCGTGCAAATAAAATACCCTCTCTTTCCCCATCCTGCGTTGAATACAAAATAGACGGCGACTCAAACATCCCGTCTGTAGCAAGCCCCGAATGCAACCTTACCGAACCTCTGCAAAAAAAATCCTACGATGCCTACTTCGATGGAAACACCGTACGCGTTATAGGCAATGCAAACTTTTACGAAGGTCAGCGCTTCAAGCTTTTTCCTGTGGATGAGGGGAGTGAGCGCGAGAAGGCCTGTGAAATCTTAAGGTCATATTGCGGCAGACTAAAGCCAGGACCCAAAGACGATCCTTATTATGAAAAGGAATATCACGACTACCTGGAGGAAAAATATGGATCTTCTAATTGATGCAAATGTGATAATCGATTACTTTACTAACCGAGAGCAAAAAAGTAGCGGAACGGATGCCTTGTTCGAATATATATATGCAGGTAAACTTTCCGCATATATAGCAGCCCATACAGTTCCAACCGTTTGGTACGTGCTAAGAAAGACCCTTGCACCGGATGAACGCCGCAACTTGCTTAGAGCCCTTTTTTCCTGCTTTAGCGTATCCCCGCTCGGAGAAAGAGAACTCATGTCCGCCCTCAACCGCAACGATTTTCCCGATTTCGAAGATTGCGTCCAAGATGAATGTGCCGCAAACGTCCATGCCCGCTACATAATCACCCGCAACAAAAAAGACTTTGCCCGCAGCAAGATACCCGCACTGCTGCCGGAGGAGTTTATTCGTCTTATGTAATCTAAGAAGGAGAGAGATGTTTGCATATGGGGCTTGCAGAAGTCTTAGCAGTCTAGCATTTTGAAAATATAGCCCCAACCCTCGCACCATAACTTTGAAGCTTCTCTGCTTAGCGTTTCTTATGAAGGAGAGTTGTTGAACTTTAAAAT
>JAGACC010000153.1 GCA_017614295.1 Treponema sp. | reverse complement strand
CAGCCCAACAAGGAATTCATGGACAACGGTACAATTCATACCCTTGAGCATCTTATTGCTGAATACATCCGCGACGAAATGCCAAATATCGTAATTGACTTTAGCCCCATGGGTTGCCGCACTGGTTTTTATTTTACAGTCTGGGGAGACCACGAGGAATCCTGGATTGCAGAACGCCTTATTAACGTGCTTAAAAAAGTTTCCGTCTGGGACAAGCCGGTTCCTGCCGCTACAGAAAAAGAATGCGGTAACTACAAGGAACACAATCTTGAGGGCGCAAAAGAAATGGCAAAGAGATGGGTTTTGGGCATTCAGGAAAAGGGCTGGAACTGCTACAAATAAACTGCTTCTATTAATTAAGCCATGAACTTACTGCAAAAGCTAAAAGAAACAATTTCTTCTGTTCTACCCATAATGGCTATAGTCCTTATTCTTGGCCTAACTGTTGTCCCTATTGGAAAAGACCTGATTGTGCGCTTTATCCTTGGCGGGATCCTGCTAATCCTCGGGCTTACGGTTTTTCTCTTGGGCGTAGACATAGGAATTTTGCCTATTGGGGAGCGAAGCGGTGCATCCCTTACTGCAAAGAGAAGCCTTCCACTTTTGCTTGGAGTTTCCTTTGTAATTGGATTTATGGTAACGATTGCAGAACCGGATGTTCAGGTGCTTGCGGGTCAGATAAAAAATGTTTCCCCTGCAGTAAACAAGTGGGCTCTTATTTTTATGATTGCATCCGGGATTGGTCTTTTTGTAGTAATAGGCCTTTTGCGCACGATGCTTTCTTTAAAGTTAAAATACGTTCTTTTGCTTTCCTATGCTGCGGTTTTTACCATGGCATTTTTTTGTCCTTCCGAATTCCAGGGGATTGCCTTTGACGCAGGAGGTGCAACTACAGGACCAATGACAGTTCCCTTTATAATGGCACTGGGAGTTGGAGTTGCGGCTGTACGCTCCAAAGGGCAAATTCATTCCGGGACTTCTTTGGAAAAATCAAAAAATTCAGCAGAAAATTCATCGGACGACTCTTTTGGTCTAACAGGCATAGCTTCCGTTGGTCCAGTTGCGGCTGTCTGCTTTTACGGGATACTGCAGCGCTTTACAAATTCAAACTCTTCTTTGGCAAAGACTTCTTTTCTTGCGGCGGAAAACGGTGGCGGAAAAGATGCTGCTACAGGGCTCTACGTTTTTTTTAGCGAGCTTCCGTCTGTCTTTAAAGAAGTTAGCATGGCACTGCTTCCTCTTGTTGCAATGTTCATCGTCTTCCAGATTTTTTTGCTTAAGATGCCACCTTTCCAGGTAAGGCGTATGATAAAGGGTCTTTTGTACAGCTTTGCAGGGCTGGTGCTTTTTCTTACCGGGGTGAACGGAGGTTTTATGCCGGCAGGACAAAGCTTGGGCGGACTCCTTGGAACAGCTGCTTCTACGGAGGGAGGCTGGTGGCTTGTACTTCTTTGCGGAACAGGAATTCTTTTTGGTGCGGTTGTTGTTTGTGCTGAACCTGCGGTCTGGGTTCTTACTGAACAGGTGGAAAGCATAAGCGGCGGTACAATAAAACGAAAGGTTATGCTGGCGGCACTTTCTGCAGGAGTTGCGGTTTCCATTGGGCTTAGCATGCTAAGGCTTCTTTTTTCTTTTAGCCTGTGGTACATACTGCTTCCGGGATACGCAATAGCGCTTTTCCTTTCTTTTATTTGTCCCCCGCTTTTTACAGCAATTGCTTTTGACTCTGGCGGAGTTGCCAGCGGTCCAATGACAAGCACATTCATTCTTTCTTTTACGCTGGGAGCATCACTTGCCTGTGGAGGAAACCCCGTAACGGATGCCTTTGGCGTTATAGCTTTAGTTGCAATGACACCTCTTATTGCAATTCAGGTTTTGGGAATAATATTCAGACTAAAACAAAGGAGGGCTATGACAAAATGAGCAGTTATAATTTGCTTATTGCCGCAGTTCCGCACAACAAGGCAGAGCTTGTTTCCGACGCAGCAGTTGGGGCAGGAAGCTGGGGTGGAACCGTTCTGATGGGAAGGATGATTAGCGCAAGCCCCGTGCTTTCCGTCTTAGGACTTGGCGGAGCCACTCAGGATATTGTCCTTATCCTTAACGAATCAAGCGGAATAAAAAAAATAATGGATGCCGTAAAAGATGCCTGTAAAAAAGAGAGGCGGAATTTTGGCATTATGTTTACGCTGAATGCAGACACTTTTTTAAAGAACGGAATTATTAGCGGAGGAGGCAGCTCTATGAAAGATTCGGAAGCAACACAGGATTTGATTTGTGTGATTGTAAACAAAGGCTACGCGGACGATGCCATGGCTGCAGCACGCAAAGCAGGAGCCGGTGGAGGAACCGTACTTAACGCAAGGGGAACCGCCCGCGAAGACGACGTAAAATTTTTTGGAATGCACATTGTTCCGGAAAAAGAAATGCTTATGATTGTTACCGAGCATGAAAAAAAAGCCTCTGTTATAGAAGCAATCCGTACCCTTCCCTGCCTTGAGCAAACAGGAAGCGGAATTACCTTTAGCGCAGGGGTAGAAAACTTTACGGTTCTTGGAAAAAACTAAAATGCAAGACGCAAACAGGGAAGACCTCTTTACCGCAAATGAATTCTGGAAAGACTTTACTTCATTAAACGACAGCTCCGCATTGCTTTCCAGAGACAAGGTTTTCCTCTACGACACAATCGGAAGCACAAACACTGAACTCTTAAAAAAACTCAACGAAGAAATTTATTCATGCGGAAAATCACTCCTTTGCGAAAGCGGCAATGACTCTTCACTTGCATCCCAACTTACAAAAGAAGGACGCTCCTTCCACAAAACCCTTTTGGCGGCAGCAGAACAAACAGCGGGACGTGGTCGCATAGGGCGCAAATTCTATTCCCCGGCAAAAAGCGGAATTTATTTTTCCTTTGCATACGTTCAGCCCGGAGGAATAAAAAATCCGTCCATGTACACAATAACAAGCGTAGTTGGCGTGTGCAGGGCAATCAAGAAACTCTTTGGAATTCAATGCTCAATAAAATGGGTGAACGACATTTACCTTGGGCAAAAAAAAATCTGCGGAATACTTACGGAAGGAATCACAAACCCCAAAAGCGGAACAGTTGAATGTGCAGTCGTAGGAATTGGAATAAACATCTTGTCAGACGAAAATTTACCTGATGAACTAAAAGATAAAGCCGGAGCAATCCTTGACGGAAAAAAAGCCGCATCCGCATCAAGAACAAAACTCTTGGCAGCATGCATGAACGAAATCCTAAAAAGCCTCGACTCAAACGAAAACATTATGGAAGAATACAAAAGCCTTTCCATGCTCACAGGCCGCACAGTAAAAGTAATCCCCACAATCGGAAACGAAAGCAGCTCCTACACAGCAAAAGTTCTAGGCATAACAGACGACGCATCTCTCATCGTGCAAAAAGAAGACGGAAGCCAAGCCCAACTAAACTCCGGAGAGGTTTCGCTAATGCTAAATTGATAAAGAGTTTGGCAATTTATTTGTATCTTTAAAACATCATTTCCCAAGGAGGGGAAAGCCTCGCTGGAAACTTCGCACCTTCGTGCTCGTTGCGAATACCCCTGCGTCCGCACTTCGTTGCGTCCTACCCCTTCTACGGGGGCACATCCCCCGTAACGCCCCCTTAAAACGACAGCTAAAATGTGATATAATATTATCATCTTATTTTGGAGACCATACCTTGATTACAGTCAAAAATTTTCAAAAAGTTCTTGAAGTTCTCGGCTTCATAAACAAAAACAACATATATATAAAACATTTCGAAAATATAGGCTACGATTTGAAGGCGGATTTTTCAAATCAAAAACTCATTTATCCAGAAACACTGGAAGTAAACGATGGCACCACAAGTAATTTTTCCCATCCAGAAAACTTCGTTGTGTTTGAATGTGTTTACAGGTTATTGGAAAAAGGATATCGCCCAGAGCATATTGAGCTTGAACCCAGATGGAGTTTGGGACATGGTGGAAAAAGCGGCAAAGCTGACATCTGTGTAAAGAACAAGGACAGTTCGCCTTACTTGTGTATTATCGAATGCAAGACAGCTGACAGTGAATATAAAAAAGAACTTTCTAATATGAAAGCAGACGGTGGACAGTTGTTTTCTTACTGGCAGCAATCAAAGGCTACAAAGTGGCTCGTGCTTTATGCAAGCGATTTTGACGAAGAAAATCAGAAACTCACTTCCACAGTGGCAACCGTAAACTGTTCTGACGATGCAAACTTTATCGAACTTGCAAAAGATGATAGTTCATTAAAACTTTACAAAGACGCAACAACAGTAGAAGATCTTTTTGAAGTTTGGAAAGAAACTTATGAACAGAAATTCTATGGTGACATTATTTTTGATGATGAAACAGTCGCTTATGACATCGGCGTTCTTCCGCTCAAAAAGAAAAGACTTGTTGACTTTAGCCGTGATGACAAAATCGTAAATCAGTTTGAAGAGATTTTGCGTCACAATAACGTGAGCGACAAGGAAAACGCTTTTAATCGCTTGATTGCTCTTTTTATTGCAAAACTGTATGACGAAAAGACAAAGACTTTAGACAGCGAAGTTGAATTCCAATACAAGACAGGAACGGACACTTATCAGAAAATGCAGGACAGACTTCAGAAACTTCATCATTTTGGAATGAAAGAGTTTATGAAGGAAGATGTTTTTTATGTGGCTGACGATTATGTAAAAACCGTTATGCGTGGCGCAATCGGTGAAAACCGCGAAAAACTCGAAGCAGAACTGAATGAAACGATTACAAAACTAAAGTTTTATACGAACAATGATTTTGCATTCAAAGACGTTCACAACAAGGCACTTTTTTATCAGAACGGAAAGATTCTTGTTGAGATGGTTGAACTTTTCCAAAAGTACAGAATTATTGATTCAAATGAATTACAGCTTTTGGGCGATATGTTCGAGCAACTTTTGAACAAGGGATTCAAGCAGAATGAAGGTCAGTTTTTCACTCCTATTCCGATTACATGTTTTATTTGGAAATGTCTGCCGCTTGAAAGCATTGTTGTAAACGAAAAGAAAGAAATCTGCTATCCAAAGGTTATTGATTACGCTTGCGGTGCAGGACACTTTTTAACAGAAGGATTCCGAGAGATTAACGAAACTGTTTTGAAACTCGGACTGAAAGCAGAAAAAGGCTGGGAACGCGATTGCATTTTCGGAATAGAAAAAGATTACCGACTGGCTCGTGTAAGCAAAATCTCTATGTTTATGCACGGAGCGGACAACGGAAATATCGTTTTTGGCGACGGACTGGACAATCACAACGAAAAAATCGTGATTGAAAACGGACAGTTTGATATTCTCGTTGCAAATCCGCCGTACAGTGTGAGTGCGTTCAAAAATCATCTTGAACTCAAAAATAATGGACTGAATCTTTTACAGTATATTTCAAAAGACGGAAAAGAAATTGAAACGCTTTTTGTTGAGCGAATCTCACAGCTTTTGAAGCCGAACGGAATTGCCGCCGTAATTTTGCCAAGTTCAATCCTCAGCAATTCAAGTACAAGCTATATAAAGGCTCGCGAAGAAATTCTTAAAAATTTTGCCGTTCATGCAATCGTGCAGTTTGGAAGCAAGACTTTTGGAGCAACCGGCACGAACACCGTCGTTTTGTATTTGCAGAAAAACAGTGAACCGCCTGTAAAAAGCGAAATCACTAAGGACAATGTAACTGCGATTTTTGAAAACGAAGAACTGAACGTTACGAGCGACAGGGAAGTTCTGAAAAGCTATTGCGAAAAAATCAGCGTTCCAAAAGAAGAATACATAGACTTTTTGAAGGACTCAAGAGAAGCAAGTGCGGAAAAAGACTGGAAGAAATACAAGGATAGTGCGTATTTTGGGCTTTATGCAAAAGAGTTTGAAGCAAGCACAGACTTCAAGAAACTTAAAGCGGAAAAGCAGTCAAAAGCATTTTTTGATTATGTGCTTGAAATTGAAAAGGAAAAACTATATTTCTTTGCACTCGTCTACAAGCAGCAGACTCTTGTTGTTACCGCACCGAGCGACAACGCCGAGCAGGAAAACTTTTTGGGTTACAGCTGGAGCAACCGCAAGGGCGACGAAGGAATCAAGATAAAAAGCAGTACTCCGCAAAACTCCTGCGGACTTTTGTACAATGTCTACGACGAAGAAAACAGCATAGCCCGTTATGTAAAAGATTCTTTCTTGGGAATCTATAGAAGCGGAAAATACATTTCTGCAAACGCCCTCAAAGATATGATTGACTTTAGCCGCACGACTTTTGATAAGGCGATAAAGCCGAATGTGCAAGCGGAAAACGGAAAAATGAAAATTGAAAGCAAGTTTCCGCTGATGAAATTAGGAACTATAGCACCTTTTGTGACTGAGCGTATATCATCATCTGAACTTAATAAAACTGACTACATAACTACAGACAATCTTTTACAAAACCGACTTGGAATAAAAGATTATGAGGGAGAAATGAATTTTGATTCAGCAATCAGATACTGTAAGAATGATATTCTTATTTCAAATATCAGACCTTATCTAAAAAAAATCTGGTTTGCAGATACAAACGGTGGTTGTTCTCCCGATGTACTTGTATTCCGAATTGCTGATGAGAAAAAAATT
>JAGACC010000152.1 GCA_017614295.1 Treponema sp. | reverse complement strand
CCAGACATGATTTCCAGATTTGTTACAAGGACATATTCCCATAGTGTGAGGATACGGTTTTTCTTTCTCCGGTACATTCGCTTGCTTTCCACATTTGCTACATTGCCACTTAATAGTTGCACCCACAAACACACCTTTTCCCAACTGTACCGCATACGCCGGCTTAATGTTCTTCATTGATTTCATATCGAAAACCTCCATAAAAGTTTTAAGTTCAGAAGAAACTCTTCTGTTTTGGGCTGAAAAAATCTTTTCAGACGGAAAAAGTAATTAAATTTAATCACTTTAAGATATATTATAAATCTAAAAAGACGCAAGTCAAGAAAAAATTCGTCTTTTTAGATTAATTTTAAGGGTATGGGATTCAAAGAGAACTTAAGGGACGAGATGGAATTTCAGGACATAAAGCCCAAGGAACTTTCGGAAAAGACTGGAATCAGCGTGAACACTTTGCGCAACTACATAAACAACCACGATGCCCTGCCCAACATTGACTCCGCGGTAAAAATTGCAAAGGCGCTAAACATTACAGTAGAGGAACTTGTGGAGGGGCGAAAGCTAAAAAATGAATTCCAGAAATCTGAGCAGGCCGCAAAGTTTCTTTCCATATTTATACAGCTTTCGGAGAACGACAAAAAATCAGTCATTGCACTATTGGAAGAAATGAGAAGTCATAAATAGACAGTTTATACGTTTCCTATGAATGCATACATTCCGTCTTTGTCGCCACTTAATTCCATATCCAATGCCATGCAAAGATAATCGTTTGTTTCCATAAACAAGTCTGTTCCGGTATCATTCAAAAGGTTAAAAAATTCGGTTGAGGATAGTTTTGCGTATGCTTTTTCTTGGGGCAGTCCAAATTTTTCCATAATATGTTTTGTTAGGGCAATGGCGCTGTTCCCCTTTGCAGTTTCTATTTTGTTTTCTAACATGGCTTACAGTTCCTTTATGCTTATTATGAGTTTGTCCGCAACATCCTGTTTCCCAATATAATATTGGATTCCCAAATTTTCAACTTCAAGATTCTTCATAAGGAATTCTTTTGCACCGTCAGAACCAACTTTTCCGTAAACACCATCAAAGTAGTATTTTGATAAAGGGTGTCACTGATTCGCGGCAATATATTCATCTATTTCCCTCGCCATTTCACTTTTTGTCATGCCGTCAAACACATCGGGGCAGTCTGCAATGTAACTTAAAATTCCATATTTCTTATCCAGTTCAAGAAACTGCAAGGAGGAAATATTATGTTCGCGCTTATATTCTTCTGTTGCCAAATACATCAAGAATATAGAATTATTCAATCGCAAATCAGCCATTCTCGTAACCCTCTTCCAATATACCACGAATTTTAAAAACTGTCAGCAATTGGACAACGGCTAAAACTCCCCAAAAAACTGATTCCTTCCGAAAAACCATTCTGCTATTGAAACTTTTCTGCATTTACTATATACTAAGGAGAAATTTAGATTTTTTCTTATTGAGGAAGATAAATTATGATATCAACAAATGAAATCAAAGTAGGCTCTGCCTTTGTTTTTGAAGGTTCCCCTTTTATTGTTCAGAAGAAGCTCGGTCAGAAGGGTGGCCGTCAGGGAATCACTGTTAACCTTCGCGTAAAGAACATCGTTAGTGGTAGCACACAGGATTTGGGTATCGATGCTGGCGAAAAGTTCCAGGAAGTAGATCTTGAAGAAAAGACAGTAAAGCTTTCCTATATTGACGGTGAAGACTACCACTTCATGGATGCAGAGTACAACGACGTAATCCTTACAAAGGAAGACCTCGGAGACAACGCTGGCTATCTTAAGCCATCTGAATCTGAAGGCGACGATGACGACTTTGAACTTAAGGTAACTTATTACGAAGGAAAGCCGGTTGGTGTTGACTTGCCAATAAAGGTTACCCGCGTAATCAAATACTGCGAGCCTGGAATTAAGGGTGATACTTCTGGTAAGTCCCTTAAGCCTGCAACTTTGGACACAGACATCGAAGTCCGCGTTCCGCTTTTCTGCAACACAGAAGACCGCATCGTAATCGATACACGCGACGGTTCTTTCGTAGAGCGCGCAAAATAATATAATCAAAGCAAAATACGGTGGCGGTTCTGCTTACAAACGGTACCGCTTCCGCACATACGATCCTGTAGCTCAATTGGATAGAGCGTTAGCCTCCTAAGCTGAAGGTTGCGAGTTCGATTCCCGCCAGGGTCATTTCTAAGGTTCAAGGGGCATTGCCTTTTGAGCCTTTTTTTATTTTTTCTTGGCAGCAGATATAGATACGAAAAGATTCTTCTTAACTCGCATTTTATTTGCTAACACCAATCCCCCCTGGGGCGTTGGTCGCAAGCTACGCTTGCTCTCCGAGTTTTCTATCGAAAACTCGCGTTTTATTTGCTAACACCAATCCATTTTAGCAGGTGTTGTCCGCACGCTTCGCGTGCTACCGAGTTACTTCTTAACTCGCAAATTTATTTGCAACACCAATTCCCCCCTGGGGCGTTGCGGGGCTTTGCAAAGGGATTGCCCCGCAGAGGGGGTAGGCGGAAATGAGGAGTGTGCGCATGCATGCGACGAATTGTAGCCGAGGGGGAGACTTCCCCCCCTGTAGCTGAATTATTTCTGGATTTTGTTTCTGGACTGCTTTCGGCGGTGACGGTCTAGCTGCAACTGGAGGCTGGCCAAAACTTTTTCTATACCAGCGGATTTGAGTTCTTCCCTAAATTCGCTTACAAAGGCTTGCTCGTTGTCTACTTTGCCAAAGCTTAGCCTTAGCATGTATTTGTTCCAGACGGCATCGATTGCTTCCAGTTCGGAGGAAATGTCGGAGAAGTCCCAAATCATTGCGGGATAGGGATAGTCTACGGCAACTTTGTCGTACTGGGCAACGAGGTCTTCGTATTTGTCCCAGCAGTTTTCCGATGTGCGTACTTCCAGCTGGTCGTTGCGGCCCCACCAGAAATTTGTGGAGAAGCTGTCGCGGTCCGGGTTGTAGCCTTCGGGGTAGCCGCGGAATCCGTCGTCTTTTATTATGTACTGCTTTCCGCGTATTCCGTAGTTCATCAGGTAGTAGCATTCGGGGTCGTTTCGCAGAAGGTCGTATACTTTTAGCGCGCGCTCCGGGTACTTGCTCTTTGCGTAGACAGCCATTGCTCCGTGGGTGATTGTTGTGCGGACAAGGTTTCCGCTTTCCCTGCCGAACCAGAAGAAGCTGCAGTCTGATTCGGGGAATTTTTCCTTTATCTTTGGCGCTACTATTGAATAGAAGGTGTCCGTGTGGTGGCATTCAAGGGCTGACCTTCCGGCTATAAATTCTTCGCGGTTGTTCCAGTCGTATCCGGAGAGTACGTCGCTTGGCCAAACTCCTGCCTGGTCCCATTCCTTCATTAGCTTTGCAAAGGCAAGAAGTTCGTCACCTTCGTAGTAGGGGGAATAAATCTTTTCCGTGTTGTCCCTGCTAACTCCAAACATCAGGTTGGCAAGAACTCCGTCCAGCGGTATATATAGGCTTTTGGAAAAGATGTAGCCTGTGGAAAGGGTTATTGCTATGCTTCTGGTTGACTGGCACTTGAAGGGGTATTCCACGTAGTTCTTTTCGCGGACGTATTTGCAGTACGGGAGTATGTCTTCCCAGCACTGTATTCCTTTTTCCAGTCCTGCTTCTTTTGCCCAGTCTCCCCGGTACATAAAGCCGTGGTTTATCCACTGTACGTAATTGTCTTCCGGTATCAGGTAGATTCTTCCGTTAAAGCTGCATCCGTTCCAGTGCTCGTAGGGAACCTTTGAGAATGTATAGGGGCAGTTTTTTCTTAGCATGGCTACGGAAAGCGGCATAAAGGCTCCCCTCTGGACATTTGGCCATGCTTCCAGCCAGTCGGATGCCGTTCCCACGAGGTCAAGGCTTGTTCCCTTGTTGGAAAGCAGGCGGTTGTAGTTTAGCATGTAGTCGTCCCAGGGAACATAGATAAGCTCCAGTTCCGCATTGACTTTTTCCGTAAGAACCTTGTTCAGCGCATCAAGGACTTCTCTTGTTGCATTGTTGGACGGAGGGTTTCCTACCGTAAGGTATGTTATTTTTACGTGCCGCGAAAGGTTGTCGGCAGGAGCGTGAAAAATAAATGTGAGCGCGGCCAGACAAAACAAGACCGGTAATGCCAAGAATAAATAAGTAAAACGCTTCATTAAAAGAATAATACCTTTTATTAAGCCTTTTGTAAACAGAATTTTGGAGTTTTTAGAGGAAAATTCTGTCCTACTCTTTTATCTCGTTCAAAAGGTATGGCGTTGTCTGGTAGACGTAATAGTTTAGCCAGTTGGAGTAGAAAAGGTGCGCCGTGCTCCTCCACTTGGATTTTACCGGAAGGGAAGGATCGTCGTTAGTAAAGTAGTTTTCCGGTACGTGGATGTCGAGCCCCTTGTTGATGTCCCTGTTGTATTCGTTGGCAAGGGTTTCGCTGTCGTATTCAAGGTGGCCCGTCATGAATATTGAGCGGTTGTCCTTTGACTTTACAATGGTAACTCCGCTTACGGGGCTTGTTGCAAGAAGTTCCAGCTTGGGGTTTGCAAGAACGTCCTGGTCCTTGATTATTGTGTAGCGCGATGTTGGTACCGGGAAGCTGTCGTCAAAGCCTCTGCAAAGCGGGTCGGTTGGCGCAAGAAGGTCGCTGTAGAAGATTCCCGAATACTTTTTTTGCATTACGTACTTGGGGATTCCGTAGAAGTGGTAAAGGCCAGCCATTGCTCCCCAGCATAAAAATAGGGTGCAGTAGGCGTTTTTCTTTGCGTAGTCCATTATTTTGCAAAGGTCTGCCCAGTAGTCAACTTGTTCAAAATCCAGCTGCTCTACGGGGGCTCCGGTTATAATCATTCCGTCGAACTTTTTGCTGAACACTTCGTCGGAGGAGATGTAGAATCTTTCCAGATGGCTTGAATCTGTGTGGCGGCTTACGTGGTTTTCCATGCGCACCAGGGAGATGTTTATCTGAAGCGGAGTGTTGCTCAATAGGCGCAAAAGCTGGGTTTCCGTAACCTCTTTTGTTGGCATTAGGTTTACGATGGCTATTTCCAGCGGGCGGATGTCCTGGGTGGCGGCACGCTCTGACGTCATAACGAAGATATTTTCACTTTCCAAAACCTGTCTGGCCGGCAAATCCGCATCTATTTTTATAGGCATATATACTCCAAAACGTATTTCCACATATTATTTTCCGCACATTATAGCAATAATTTGAAAAATATGCTATAATCCCTCCAAAATAATGGTTGGTGGGGATATGAATACAAGAGCAGACCGCAGGGCAGCGGTAAAAAAGCTAAAGGCCTTGGTGCTAAGCCCAAAGATTGAGATTAACGAATACCGCAGAGGCATAGAGAAGGAATTTTCATGCGAACTTCTTCCAGCAGGTGTTGAATGCACCGAACAGGACGCTGGCGAGGTAAAATACGACCTTCTTACACCAGTAGTATACGCTTCCAACAGAATTATCTTCTATATACATGGAGGCTCTTTTGTTGGCGGCTCAAGGCAAAGCTACAGAAACTTCTGCTCATCACTTGCAAACGATTCGTCTTGCAGAGTGGCAATTCCAGAATACAGACTTGCACCGGAACACCCATTCCCCTCTTCCGTAGACGACATCCTTACTGCATTCCGCACAATCTACGCGGACGAAAAGGCAGCGGCAAGACTAGAAACTTCCGCAAAAGAAGAGCCTGAATACACATTCGGTTTAAAAGAAGAGGAAGCCCCCAAGAAAGAAGAGCCGGACGCAAACATAATAATCGCATCTGACGGAAGCGGAGCAAGCCTTACCCTAGCCCTTATGTTCCGCATGACGGAAGACCAGCTTAAGAGCGTAAAAAAAGTTGTGTTCTTTTCGCCATGGCTGGACGTTTCTCGCTCATCACCACTGCTAACAGGACGCAGGGTTTACGACGAAGTTCTTTCCGGAGATTCAATGCGCAGGGCAAGCGACCTGTACACCTACGACAGCAATTCGGAAAACATATTCATTTCTCCGCTAAAAGCACCGCCAAAGAATTTTGAAGGCTTTCCTCCGTTCTTTATCCAGATGGGAGAAAAAGAAATCCTCATCCAGCAGGTAAAGCAGTTTGAAGCCCTCTTGGCACAGGCAAACGTTGAATGCAAGCTGGACATTTGGCCAGACATGATGTACATGTTCCAGTTTGCAGATGAATTCCTGAATGAATCCCACCTTGCAGTGGAAAAAGCCGGAAAGGAAATTTCCAAGCGCAGGGACGACTCTGACGAAGATAGATCACAGCGGCAAATGATTCTTGACCGCAACAACATTCACCCGGAATAAGATATGGAACTGCTTTCTCCCGCAGGAAACGTGGACAAGCTGCGTTACTGCTACACTTACGGTGCGGACGCCGCATACATTGGACTAAAGAATTTTTCACTGCGAGTAAAGGCGGACAATTTTTACGAAGACGAATACAAAAAAGTTGCCCAGCTAAAAGAACTCTTCCCCGGAAGAAGGCTTCACTGTGCCCTGAACATATCTTTCCACAACTCGGAGATTGACCGCTTAATAGAAGACATCCCCTACTTTAAGCTTTACCCCATAGACGCATTCATTGTGCAGGACTTGGGTATAGTGCCAATCCTTCAGAAGAACTTTCCAAACGCAGATTTGCATCTTTCCACCCAGGCTAGCTGCATGAACCGAGAAGCTGTCAAGATGTACAAGAGCATTGGGTTCAAGAGGGTTGTTATGGGAAGGGAGGCTTCTCTAAAAGAAATTGCGGAAATAAAGGATGCCGTTCCCGACATGGAAATTGAATGCTTTGTCCACGGAGCAATGTGCATAGCCTATGCGGGAAGATGCCTGATGAGTGCCTATCTTAACGGAAGAAGCGCTCAGGAAGGATTTTGCTCCCACACATGCCGCTGGAACTACAAGCTAATGGCTCCAATTCTTGGCCAGACAGATACGGTTCAGCAGACAGACAATGCTTTGCAAACAGACGCCGCTACAAAAACCGCCAGCCCCTTCACACAAGACGCGCTCCCCATGCCAAAAGCAATAGAAGTAGCCCAAAGCGGAAAACTGGTCCTTAACGAAGAAAAGCGCCCAGACGAATACTTCCCGGTCTACGAAGGAGAAAACTTTACAGCAGTCCTCTCGTCAAAAGACCTCTGCATGATAGACCACCTTGAAGACCTAAAAAAAGCCGGAGTTGACTCCCTAAAAATCGAAGGCCGCATGAAAAGCATCTACTACGTTGCCATGGTAACAAGAGCCTACAGAAAAGCCCTGGACGCACTGGAAGGAAAAATCACCCAGGAAGAAGCCAAGCCCTTCGTAGCAGAACTATACAAAGCAAGCCACCGCCCCTTTACCACAGCATTCTACTACAACAGAAGCGATGCCGACGTAACCGTAAGCGGAGCAGCAGACAGCCCCTACCTCTTGGCAGGAGAAATAAAGGGAGCACTAAGCGCAGAAGAAAGCGACTTTGTCTTTAAGAAAGCAGACCAGCTAAAAAAGCGCAGGCAGGAAGAAAGGGAAAAACTTTGCCCGCAGGCACTTGCAGCCCTAGAAGAACGCATAAAAAACCAGCCGGACAAGCACCTGGCCGCAGTAGAAAAAAAAGAAGGCTTTGCATTCTACACACTTGCACCGCTCAACATGATAACCCGGCAAAGCGCCCTCGAACTCGTTACCCCAGCCATCGTAAGCAGAAAGCTTTCGCAAGAAGAATTCTGCCTGGTAAACCCCAACACCGGCGAAGTCTACAACTGGGTCTGCGACGGACACCCATGCGCAATCTACACCAACATACCCCTTAACCAAGGCGACCTACTCCGCGCACTGGACCCCGGCTACAAAGAAGGCATCTTCCGGGACAACGGACGCTAGTTTTTTTTATCTTTCTTGCGGCACTTTTTTTCTTTTCATATAATGTAGGCAAAGTAGTGCCATGGGTTTACGCAGCGTAGCTTCCAGCGTGGCACGTCAAATGTTAGCAAAAAGAAAACGCGGGTTTTGACAAAACCCCGTGATAAAAAATGGCAAGGAAGCCATTTTTTATCGCTGTTCCGGGGTTCCGGCATTCGCCTTCATTGCCTTGCGGCAACGGGTTCCCCGCCCCTCCATAGCCTGCCGTACCCCCTCCGCAAAGACTGTCATTGTCGTGCTTGACACGGCAATCTGCTACCACTTACATTACAGAAAAATAGATTACCGTTTTTTTCGCAACGAAGTTTCCAGCTAGCCCGGTAATGACACACTTCATAACGTTAAAAGTAGAACCCTGGGCAAAAAAAATCCCGCCCAAGACGGACGGGAATTCTTAGCAGACAAAAGCCTATTTTTCCTAAGAAAAATTTAGTTTGTTGACAACTTTAGTTTGCCAGGCAACTCTTAGTTAGCCGCTTCTGCTTTCTTTGCACCTGCGTTTGCTGGTGTTACATTGATTTTCTTTGTAACAAAACCGCTGCGGAGGCACTGTGTACAAATGCGGATAGTTCTTGTTGTTCCGCCGATTTCTGTCTTAATCTTAAGAAGATTAGGCTTCCAAGTTCTCTTCTGGTGGTTATATGAATTGCTTACAGTATTACCGTGTCCAGTGTGTTTACCGCAAATATCACAACTTCTTGACATATCGCTTACCTACCTATTCAATCTGATATGAGTTCTTCAATATTACAGAAATAATGTCTGTCTGTCAACATGCTAGGCGGCATTTTTGCGTATTTTTTTGGCTAAAATATGCCGCAGCAAGCCCTATTCAATCTTAACAAAATTTGTATCATCAGTTGCAGTAAAACTTCTTATAAGAGTACTGAGATATACACCACCAATATCGTATAAAGTAAACTCTACTGTATAGGTAAACCCGGCTCACAAAATTTGTCATTCTCGTATAAACAAGGATATTCACCCACGAATTCTCCATACGTATCGTTATCAATGGTTCCTGTAAATGTATAGGAATCACCGTTTTTATTACATGTAAGTTTTCCGTTTATTGTGTTACCGGAAGACAGAGAAAGTCCAAATAAAAGATTTTTGAACAATAAACAGAGATGATAGGATCCTGCATTTTGCATCCTTATGCTGACGCTATTTTCTGTTCCGCCCTTTACATCCGCTTGAGCAGCTCCGTAATAACTTACACCACCAGAAGCATTTAGGCATCTAATTGCAATATTGTAAGTGCCAGCCCTAAGCTGGTCTATGGTAAGCTTTGCCCCGGGAGCTATGCCTGTATACTTTTCCACTTCATTGTTGTCTGCGTCCCTTATGTAAACAGAAAAAGTAAAGCTGTCAATACCAACCGATTCACTATCAAAACCCAAGCCATTGGGGTTCTCGCTTGTAATTGAGCGCGAAGAGGAAGAGCCGGGCATTACTATGGTAAGAGAGCCTGCGTCGTCGTTTGCAGAGCAGGAAACAGAAAGCAAGCAGAGCAAGGCCGAAAAAGCAAGGGCTGCAAGAACATTTACTTTACTATACATACGACAAAGGGGAGGTAATTTTCATTTTAAGTCTCCAAAAAAACAATACTTCTTTGTATTATAATCCATTAGTTAGAATTTTCAAGATTAAAAGACAAAGTACACGGAATCATAATTTTTTTATCATGTCGGATATGCTAATGGCCGGGACT
>JAGACC010000151.1 GCA_017614295.1 Treponema sp. | reverse complement strand
TTTTTCTCTTTTTTGGAGCATATTTTTTTGTTTTACTGAGTCCGGTCCTTCGGAACCGGCCAGACTCCATGCAATTTGAACCCGCTTTGCAGGGCTACGCTAACGCTCCGGCCCGCCTTCCGGCGGTCTGGCTGCGCCACCCTTCCAATCGGGGCTAGGCTCTTTGGCAAGTACCTGTTTGCTACGGGAATACCCCTTCGCTTTTAGATTCGCTCATTCGTGCTTACACGGAACTGAGTGGGTTACAGGCGGCTTTTGGTGCTTGAATTTTTTGCAGGAAGATTTTACTTTGAGCTTTCAAGTGCCTTGGCGGCGGCGTTTGCTTTTAGGCGGTTGTCGTAGAGCTTTACGGAAACATTGTCCAGCCAACCGGAGTCAAAAAGGTACCAGGCGCTTACGCTGTTTATGTCCTGAACATTTGGTTCTATGTACTTTCCCTTAACCTGCAGTATGTCCCCCTGACGGGCATTCTGAACAACATCGCTTTGGTAGTTGTGCTCCTTGTAGTAGGCGGCATAGGGAACGGTAACTACAGCCCAGGTAAGTCCAAGTTCCAGTGCGCTTTCGTCCGTTGGGTTAAAGACTATTTCTTTCTTGGCGGAACAGGAGGAAAATAAGAGGCTTGTTAGCGTTAAGGCAATAAGGGCACATGCAAAAAAGACCCTTGTCTTGGCAGTCTTAAAAGAAGAATTCATCTTATCTTGCACCCTTTTCGTATACGAATTTTCTTACTTCCGGGTACAAAAGCAGGTCTGAATCCACAAAGTTAAGATTCTTTACGTCTTCTATGCGCACCCACCTGTATTCGCTGTGTTCGCTAAGCTTGTACTTAAAGATAATTCCCTTGTGGGGTACTTTTATAAGGTAGGCATGAAGGGCTATTGTTTCTCCGTTGTGGACAAACTGGGCATTGGCTATTTTGGAAAAGACCTTTACCTTTATGCCAAATTCTTCCTTAAATTCCCTTACGACTGCTTCTGCATCGCTTTCTCCGCTTTCAACCTTGCCGCCGGGGAATTCCCACCTGCCGCCCATCTGACCGACAGGGTTTCTCTTTGCAACAAGGACCCGGTCTCCGTCCAGCGCTATTCCGGTTATTGACGTTCCAGCCATTTGAATCTCCTAGAGAAGTATGACTTTTGGGAAGACAAAGTGCAAAACGCCAGCCGCTACGCAGATAACGCCTATGTATTTGCGGGAGTCAATGAATATGGTCTGAATGTTGTCTGGAATATAGATGCTGTCGCTTGAAGATTCAAAGTATTCGATTAGCATTGAAGCACCACCAAGTATTCCTGCAAATGCCGGCAGGAAGTCTCCGATTATGGGGAGGTCACCGGAAAATACGGAAAGAATCTTCATGAAGCCTATGAATATTGCAAGGACTCCTATTACCAGACGGAATACAGGGTTGTTTACACCGCGCAAAAGCGATGTGTTAGAAGCCTGATCCTGGGCAGATGCCGCCGGGGAAGAAGCAGAGGCCTCTATGTCCGCAAACGGGTCTTCGTCGTCTATGTCCTCGGAAAAGTCTGTGCTTTGGGCAGAAGCCGGAACAAGGTCGTTCTTTTCGCAAAGGTTCATGCCGTAAACCAAAATAAGCCCCGCAATGATGTTAATCAGTACGGAAAGAAAATAAAACTGTACCATAAAAATATTCCCCCTATCTTGCACTATCGGCAAAAAAGGCGCCAGTCTTTAGACTGCTGTCTTTAATGCATGCTTTGCGCCTAATGCCAATGAAATCAATTTTCCAAATTTATTCTTATGCAAAGCGACAGGAAATCAATTTTGTGCGCAACGGGAAGCAAAATATGGATGAAAATCCATTTGCGAGGTGCGAACGAAGTGAGTCAGATTCCTATTACCTCGCACTGGGTTGTAAGGCAACCCGCAGGATTCTTCAGCCAGATTTTGCTGGTAGTGGAGCACAAAATTGATTTCCATGCCCTAATGCTTGGACACCTTGCTCTTAAGCTTTATTTCCTTCTTGTCCGAAGGAGTGGCTTCCTCTTCTGCAGAATCCGCAAGTGAAAGGATGCATTCTATGGAAGCTATGTCGTAGTCCGTAAAGGTTGCCCTTAAAAACTGCTTCTTTTCGCCTTCCTTCTCCTGGGACAAGGAATACAGGTATTCTTCTTTGGATGAAGAAACAAGCTCGCCGTTTGCATCCAGTGCATTCACTTCTGCAAAGAAATGCCTTGGCTTTCCTGCATCTTCTTTTTCCCTTGCAGACTTGGTCATTTTTAGCGCAACGGAGACATAGACCGTCTCTTCTATGGAAAAAGCGTCCATTTTGCAGCTAACTCCGCCAAGAAGCCCTTCGTTTTGCCTGCCGGCAAGTATGGAAAGCACAAAAATAAGCCCTACGCAGACCACCAGTGCCATAAAAATCATGCGGTTGCCCTTGGTTCCTACAAGTACCCCAAAAAAGCCCTTGGACTTAAAACCGCCGCCTTCCGCAAGCTCACGGGTCTTTGGGTCTTCCAGTTTGCGGAATTCACCCTTCTTGTGGTGAAAGACGATTGGTTCTTCGTCTTCCGCATAGCCGTCGATCATGTCGTCTCCGAATGCCATAGCCCCTCCCCTAGTTCTTGATTACGGCTTGAATCAGAGAATCCGTCCGCCACCAGCTCATCTGCGCCTTGTCTCCAAGTATGTTCAGAGTGCTTAGGATTCCTGTATTGCTAAGGTTGAACGCGGTGTAAAGGATTTTCTTCCTGTCCATTGCAAGGTGCCTGTTGAGTATGCGCGAACCGGATGCCTGCACCATCTGTATGTCGTAGCCGCCCTCGTTTGCAACCATAAAGAACATCCAGCCGTTGTCCGTAATGCCTATAAAGTCGTAGGGGATGTTGTGAACTTCCGTACCAAAGCCTTCCACGGTGCTTTCGCGGTAAGGTGGAATGATTATTGGCTCGCTGTAGGTTCCGTTTTCTACGTTAAGGGCAAAAAGAAGCGATTCGTCGTAGTCTATGCCGGACTGGGATGCAATCTTACCCTCCATGTGGGATGATGAATAGTCTGCCTTTATGTAGAGGATGCGCCCTTCGTATGAAGGTACTACGTTTTCCAGCGTGATAAAGCGCTCAACCGCCTTGCTGTCGTGAGGGTCGGGGATGTTTTCGCGGGAGATTGGAACCTTAAAGAGAAGGTAGCCGTCCGCATTGAACCAGTAGACTTCGCAGCCTGACTTTTTAAAGCTTACGACTACAAGTTCGTTGCTGTCCGTAACGTATATGTTCCTTATGAGGGGGAATGGTGTTCCTCCGGGTCCCTGCTGGCCAAGATAGTCAACGAATGAGCCGTCCTCGTTAAAGCGGAGTACAATCTGAGAGAGAACGGTGTCGTCCTTTTCGTCAAGCTCCTGGCGTTCAACGGGGAATTTGTCCACAACGTAAAGCCTTTTCTGGGAATCCACCGCAATAGATGATATTTCGTTGAAGGGGTATGCGGTAGACTTTCTTGTGGTGCTAACTACATCTACGGAATTGGAGAATGAAGGCTTGGGGTTTACGTCCTCGTTGTAGTAGAGGCTTAGAAGGTCACCGTAGCTGTTCATCTCCATGATTTTCTTTGACTCTCCGTTTGCGATGAAGAAGAAGCCGTCACGCATTGCAACGGAGGTGTTTATCTGGTTTGCCTGGTTCAAGTTAAAAACGTTAAGTTCGTCCTCAAAAGTTCCGTAGTCCAGGGAAAATATCTTGTCTTCCTTAAGCGTGGATACGGCGCCATCTTCCCTACAAGCGGCAAGTGTAAGGCTAAGCAGGAGGCATGAGGCACATTTTTTTACAAAAAAATTGTTTTTTTTCATATAAAACAGAATATTAAATTAGTTTGTTAGTGTCAACGAGGAAGCAAGGCAAGTGCAAATCTTAATGAAAACTGACAAATGTAAATGTTAACACGAAAGCACTTCCATTCCCGGCAGAAAACGCGTCAAAAAAGCCGAGCGCGGATATAAGGTATCTGACTCGCTTCGCTCGCTCCGCGCAAATGCTTTTTTGCCGCCTTTTCCGCCTCCATTCCAGTGCTTTCTTGATACGTTTTTGCATTACAATTATTGAAAAATGCACTTGTATTCTACACCTAGAAAGATTTTTTCTTCCTTGCCAAGCCATAAAGAGCCATGGATGGCGACTTAGCAACATGCTTTTTGAGGCGATATACGCCGCCATGGAAACCCTTTAGTCCCGCCGCATGGCGGGATGAGCGTTAGCGAAGGTTGGAACGGCGGTGGCGCAGAGGCACGTTCCGTCGAATTAGCCAAGGAATAAAAGCGTAGAGCAGACAAAAGCACCGTCCAGAATTACAGTCAGGGGCTAGAGGCAAAAAAGCAACATGATAATAAAAAAACGCATGATTTAATAAGAAAAAAAATTGCCATACTAGACTAGAGACTAAAAATTCGTTATATTTTATGAATCGCATTTGGCGTCAGATTATATTAAAATGAGTGTTGACTATGTTTGACCAGATTCTTACTTTCTTTTTTGGTTCGCAGAATGAGCGCGACCTTAAGGCCCTAAAACCACAGCTTGAGGCAGTACTTGCAAAAGACGAATGGGCATCTTCTTTAAAAGACGAAGACTTTCCCCTGCAGACAAAGGCTTTGAAGGAACGCCTTGCTAACGGAGAGACTCTTGACGACATTCTTCCGGAGGCATTTGCACTTGCCAGGGAAGCCGCATACCGTGTTCTTGGCGAAAAGGCCTATCCTGTCCAGCTGATGGGTTCACTTGTGCTTCATTCGGGACGCATTACGGAAATGAAGACCGGTGAAGGTAAGACACTCATGTGCGTTGCAGCGGCATACCTTAACTCGCTTAGCGGAAAGGGTGTTCACATCGTAACCGTAAACGACTACCTTGCAGAACGCGACAGCCACTGGATGGGACGCGTATACAAGTTCCTTGGTCAGAGCGTAGGCTGCATCCTTAACAATATGGACAACGAGGCACGCCGCGAAGCATACGAATGTGACCTTACATACGGTACAAACAACGAGCTTGGCTTTGACTACCTGCGCGACAACATGCAGATAGACATAAAGCGCAAGGTTCAGAGGGGCTTTAACTTCTGTATCGTTGACGAAATAGACTCCATCCTTATAGACGAGGCACGTACACCGCTTATCATTTCCGGCCAGGGAGAGGACGACACCTTCAAATACTTTGAGGTGGACAAGTACGTTGACCAGTTTACCGAGATGGAAAAGGATCCAAAGACCGGCGACTACCCCGACGAAGTTGAGATGCTGCCGGAAGACAGGGCCGCTCTTAAGGGTGACTACAAGATTGACGAGAAGTCCAAGCGCGTTTCCTTTACCGACAAGGGTATGAACAAGATAAACGACATTCTTCTCTCACACCGCCTTATAGAAAACGGAACTACGGTTTTTGACGAGCAGAACTTTGAATACGTCCACTACTTTACACAGGCAATAAGGGCTCACGTTCTTTACCATGCAGATGTTGACTATGTTGTAAAGGATAACCAGGTTCAGATTGTAGATGAATTTACTGGCCGTATTCTTG
>JAGACC010000018.1 GCA_017614295.1 Treponema sp. | reverse complement strand
CGCTGCAAAAAATAAATTTATTTTATTCATCATATAATATATATGCTTTTAAAATTCAAAAAGGTAGAAAAAAACGTAAATTTTATTTATTATTGTGATTATTGCGGAGGAATTATGGATTCAAAAAAGGAAGCCGTTGTGGAGACAATTGGAGAAATAGGAACGGAAGTAACGGAACAGACAAAATCCTTTTTTCATATTGATGAACTTAAGGAATATATTAAATGGCCCTATCTTTTTAAGGTGGCAATCATCCTTGTTACCTTGATTATATTTTACACGCTGTACAGAATTCTAAAGAATATACTCAAAAAACGTATTGCGGTCAAAATGGAGCCTCACAATGCCCAGATGCTTAGCAAGGCAGTAAGCTATGTTTTTTACATACTGATGGGAATGTACATTCTTAGTCTTTTTGGAATTGACCTTAAGGCAATATGGGGAGCTGCCGGTGTTGTAGGACTTGCAATCGGTTTTGCAGCCCAGACAAGCGTTAGCAACATCATCAGTGGACTCTTTGTTGTTTCCGAAAAGACACTCAAGATTGGCGACTTTATAGAAGTTGGCGGTGTTAGCGGAACTGTGGACACGATAGGCCTTTTGAGCATAAAAATTCATACCGCAGACAACCAGATGATCCGCATTCCAAACAGCACAATCATCAACAATAACCTTATCAACTACAGCAGGTTCCCCAAGAGGCGTTTTGTCTTTGAAATCCCCATCGGCTACGACATGGACCTAAAGCGGGCATACGATGTTGTTAGCACCATTCCCGCAAAGTGCAAGAGCGTAATACAAGACCCGGCCCCGCTTCTTTTCTACGACGGATTTGGTGATGCAATAAAGCTAAAGCTTGCCGTTTGGTTCAACAACGGAGACCTCTTTTCCGTAAAGACAGAAGTTTATACGGAAATAGTAAAAACTTGCCGCAAAGAAAAAGTTACCATACCGTTTACTCACTATGACATTACGATTTTAAACGACAAGGGCGAAAAAGAATCCCTTCCGGAACTTGCACCTTCTCCCAAGAAAAGAAGCTCTTCTGCAAAATCTGTTGCCGGAAGAAAAAAGAGAGGTCCTGTTTCTGATGCAGAAAAGAGGGCAATAGAAGCCGGCATTTTGGCAGACATGGCAGAAGATGATATTAAGTAACTCTTAGAAAAAATCCTATTCACCCTTAATCTGCAAAAAACGATTGAATTCCTCTTCCGTCATCTTGGAGGAGGAAACGGCGTCTAAAATTGCCATGCTAAGTACGCGGGAAGCCAGAGTTCCAACAAGGTTGTAGTCACTTTTTATGTCTCCGCAGGAAATGGCATACACTGTATCTCCGTCCGCGCTAGTTCCAACAGGATTTATGCTCCGCGCAAGGCCTGCCCTGGTCATAGCCGCTATCTTGCACATCTCCTGCTGACTAAATTTTGCGTTTGTAATTACGGCTCCAATAGTAGTGTTTTTTCCTTCCTGGATTTTATTCTGAATTTGCTCCTGCATTGAATAAAGTTCTTCTTCGCTGTCTATAAAAGCGCTTCTTTCACAATTCATTGCACCGGCAACTTTTTTTCCGTTCCTAAAGTCAAACACATCGCCAAGTGCATTTACGATTACAATAGCGCCAACCTTAAGTTCTCCCACCTGAACTGCGTAATAGCCAATGCCGCTTTTCTGGGCCCGCTTAAGACCGCACAGCTTTCCAACCGAAGCACCGCATCCGCCTCCAACATTCCCTGACTTTGGAACAGCCTGTCTTTCTGCGTCTTTGTATGCAGCGTAACCCATCTTTGCATCCGGCCGGACTTTTGTCTTTGTGCTTAAGTCGAATATGCAGGACTGGGGTACAATTGGTATTACCATTCCGGTAAGCCTGTAACCCATTCCATGTTCTTCAAGATACTGCATTGCTCCACTCGCAGCGGAAAGCCCGTATGCAGAACCGCCAGACAAAAGCAATGCTGTTATTGACTGCTTGTATGAAAGCGGTGTAAACAAAAAAGATTCCCTTGCAGCAGGACCACCACCGCTAATGTCTATTCCGGCAGTATTCTCTTTGTCAAAAACAATAGCGGTTACTCCGGTCATGGCATCGTAATCCTGAGCGTTTCCTATCCTAAAACCGCCAATGTCTGTTATACTTATTTCCTTTAGCTCCAAAATCTGCTTCTCCTTTTAAGCCCTTTTAAGACGCTATTGCCTTTGCCCCATAAGCAAAATAATTTCATCAAGAAGACAGTCTGCCGCTTCCTCTTTTTGCATAACAGGCAATTCCTTTGTGCTGGAAGGAGAAATAAGTGTAAGCACGTTTGTGTCTACCGCAAATCCAGAATCCGGGGAAGAAAGCGAATTTGCCGCAATCAAGTCCAGGTTTTTCTTTACAAGCTTAGCCTTGGAATTTTCAACCATGTTCTGGGTTTCCATAGAAAATCCGCACAAGAACTGACTGTCTTTTTTGTTCTTTCCGCACCATGCAAGAATGTCTTCCGTACGTTCAAGTGGCAGGCTAAGGTCGTCATTGTGCTTCTTGATTTTTTGGTCGCTCACATTAGCCGGTCTGTAATCCGCAACAGCCGCCGCTTTTATTAAAATGTCCGCATCAGAAAAATTATCCTTAACAGCCTCTGCCATCTGTGCAGCGCTTGTTACGTGAACTGTTTTTACAAAGGGTAGTTCCTTTAGGGCAACAGGACCGCTAACAAGAGTTACTTCCGCACCACGTCTGCTTGCGGCCTTTGCAACTGCATATCCCATTTTGCCAGAGGAATGGTTTGTTATGTAACGTACCGGATCAAGGGACTCGCGTGTTGGACCTGCCGTTACAAGAATCTTTTTTCCAGCCAAATCTTTTTTGCAGGGAAGCTCGTGTTCAATCCAGGCAAAAAGAGTTTCCGGTTCTGCAAGACGACCCTTTCCGCTTGTTCCGCATGCAAGATAACCTTCATCCCCTTCTGCTATGCTCATTCCGTAGCTGCGGCATTTTTTTATGTTGTCCTGGGTAACAGGATTCTGGTACATTGCCGTATTCATTGCCGGAGCGATTATCTTTGGACAAGTGCAGGCAAGAAAAGTTGTTGTTAGCATATCGTCTGCAAGACCGTTTGCAACTTTTGCAATTACGTTTGCAGTTGCCGGTGCAATCATAAAAAGATTTGCCCTTTGCGCAAGGGAAATGTGCTGAACTTTAAATTCGTGGTTACGGTCAAAGGTTTCCAAAAGGCAGCGGTTGCCCGTAAGGTTTTCAAAAGTTGCGGGACCAATTAGCTGGGTTGCATTTTTTGTCATTATAACGTGAACATCTGCGCCGGCTTTTACCAGCATGCTTGTTAGGGCTGCGGCTTTGTATGCGGCTATGCTTCCAGTTACGCCAAGTACGATACATTTATCTTTTAGGGTCTTGTTTTCCATACAAGAATTATAGCAAAGAAAATTGCGGTGGGCAAGTTTTTCTGGAGCAGCTTTTCTGGTCTTACTGTGCGTAAGGCTACGCCGTTCCGCAGTTTCTCTTGTTACCCGCTTTCCAGGGTTCCGGCTTTCGCCTACATTGCCTGTCGGCAACTCGCCTTTGGCGAGCCCTTACAATCGGGGCTAGGCTCTTTTATCCATTCGCCGTCTACCAAAAGTTCGTGGGGAAAAAAGTTCGCCTTGTAATTCATCTTGGGATGGTCTTTAATCCAGTAGCCAAGATAGTAATAGTCAAAACCGTGTTCCGCAGTCCAAAGAATTTCGTTTATTATGCTAAAAGTTCCTATTGAGCG
>JAGACC010000150.1 GCA_017614295.1 Treponema sp. | reverse complement strand
GTTTACCCTGTCATCGCAGACTTCCTGCTGTTCTGCCACGATGTAAACTCCCCAGTACTTTCCGTTAAGGTAGATTTCTGCAAGCCTAAAGTCGCTTGTGTAGCCGGGAGCCATCATGTGTCCAAGGTAGAGTCCGGTTAAGTCTCTGCAGTAAGACCAGTCCTTGTATGGAGCAAGAAGAACCCAGTCCCTGTTCTTTTGGCCGTTGTTCATTCCCAGCATGGGCTGCTTTTCTTCGAAGCGTATTCTGAGAGGCTTCTTGGCGTAGCTGGTTGTCCAGTTTCCGCGAACCTTTACCTTTGCGGCTACCTTTGTTAAAACTTCCTGTTTGTTGCCGTCTGTTACGGTTACGGTGCAGTCTTCGTACCAAGGGGCAGGGTCGTTTCTTATGTCTCCCCAGGTTTTCCTTGCTTCTGTTACTACGCTTGCGACAGGCTTTGTGGCAAAGTCGTTGCTGCCAGACTTTGTTTTAATATTTATGACAGCCATGTTCTTTGTGGTGGATGCTTCAAAATTGATGTCTGGTTTTCTTATTTCTCCAGGCTTTGCAAAGACAGAGAGGGCAAAAATTAGTGAGAAAGATAATCCAAAAACTAATTGCTTCATAATTAATCTCCTGTATTGATATAAAGACTTGCTTATAGTTTGATTCAGTATGTGTGACTTGTCAAGGATTATTTTGCTTTTTTTTAAGATTCTTTTGATGTTTGCGCTTTGTATGGATGAAATAAACCTACGCCGTCGTGGAGGGGCGCGCGTAGCGCGTTGCGAACTCGCAGCGCAGCTTCGAGCGAGCAATGGAGCCGAAAGGCGGAACCCCGGAAGGGCGGTGACGGAAGGCATGGTGGTTCTTTGGGGAAGTTATATGGTAGAGCGGCCTAAAGCTTCGTCCTAGAAAATTCTGACCTAATTCGATAAAATATAATTGAAAAAAGTAACACTTTTTTTTAGCAAGAGTGTCTAATAATACGACGGAGTTAATTAACTAAGATGAAAACTTTGACAAACCGAGATTTTGGCGAGTTGTACAAGAAATACGCCCCCATGGTCTTGAGACGCTGCCGTGCGATTCTTAAGGACGAGGAAAAAGCCTTGGACGCCATGCAGGACGTGTTTCTTCGCATCATGGACAGCAAGTGCAAAATCAAAGAAGTGTGCGCCAGCCTCTTTTATGTGACAGCAACTAGGGTTTGCCTTAACAAAATCAGGTCGGACAAACTTAGGAGCGGACCAGACTTTGATCTTATCTCTGAGACTATTGCGGATGATTTTTCGGAGCTGGAGCGCGAGAAGATTGAGGCGGGCATGATTCTTGAAAACATTTTTGCCGGTCGGGACAAGAAGGATTCCCTGATTGCAACTCTTCATTTTGTTGACGGCCTTACCTTGGAAGAGACGGCTGAACAGGTCGGTATGTCGGTTTCTGGAGTGAGGAAGAGAATTTCCGAGCTTAAAAAATATTCGTTGAAAATTATGAACAAGGCTAGTGCCTAATAAAAGGAGCGCGTATGATTCCACAGTTGTTGTTAGAAGAGATTCTTCTTGGCGAGAAAGCTGAAAATGACTATTACGATAAATACGGAAAGGAAGACATTCAGTCGGCTCTTGCTGATTTGCGAAAGTCGAACGAAGAGATTCTTGCTGCCTATCCTGCAGATGTAATGGAGGATGATTTTATAAAGAAGTCTTTTGCGGAAAAGAACAGACACCTTTCTTCTGTGTCTTCATCTTCTGCATCATCTTCTGATTCATCTTCTACTGGTAAGAAGCGCTATTCGCTTGCCTTTAGGTATTCCGCTGCGGCCCTGCTTCTTTTTGCACTGGCAACACCTCTTGTTATAAAGAACATTAATTCTGTTTCTAACCATGCGAATGTAGTGGAAAGCGGTGATTCTGCTTCATCCTACATAGGCATTAAGGGAACTTCCCACCACCAGATAAGGCTTTACAAACAGAAGGGTAACAATGCGCTTCTTTTGGAAGACGGGGATCTTGCCAAGGAAAACGACCTTATCCAGATTACATACACGCCCGGCGTATACAATTTTGGCGTAATCTTTAGCGTGGACGGAAACGGAAATGTTACCAGACACTTTCCGGAAAATTCATGGGAAGCGGCTAAGCTTGAAAAGACCGGCGAAGAAGTTCCTCTTTCTTTCTCCTATGCGCTTGATGACGCTCCTGACTACGAATGCTTTGTCTTTGTTGCTTCCAAGAAAGCATTTGACCTTTCTAAGATGGAAAAAATCAGCAGCAGGAAGTACAGCATAGATTTTCTTAAGAAGGGTTCTTACCTTCCAAAAGATTGTGATTCTTCCGTCTTTATATTGAATAAAAAATAGTGTATGATTGGGGAGTCTTAAAAAAAACTCCTAGGGAGTGCTTAAAATGAAAAAAATATTCTTTTTTATAATGATAGCTTTTGCGCCTCTCGTGATTTTTGCCCAGAGCAATTCCGCTTCTTCCGGTGTTGAGAGGTATGCGGTTTTTATAGGTTCCAATTCCGGTGGCAAGAACAACCAGCGCCTTTTGTATGCCGGAAGTGACGCTATTTCTTTCCAGAAGACCATGGCGGAGATTGGTGGCATTCCTTCTTCCAACGCCATACTTCTTCTTGACCCTGCAAAGGATGATCTTGACGATGCAATGCAGGCTATTTCCAACAAGATCCGCTCTAACAAGGAAAAGTCCAAGCGGTCGGAATTTCTTTTCTATTATTCAGGCCATTCGGATGAAAATTCACTTCTTTTGGGAAAGTCTACATACGGATATTCAAAACTTAAGGCGGCAATCAGCAATGTTCCAAGCGACGTGCATGTTGTAATCCTTGACTCCTGCTATTCGGGTAACTTTATCAGAACCAAGGGCGGTCAGAGGCAAAAGCCTTTCCTTTTGGATGACTCTTCCGTTGTTAAGGGACACGCTTATCTTTCTTCCAGTTCTTCCCAGGAATCTTCCCAGGAGTCTGACGAGATTGGATCTTCATTTTTTACAAACGCAATGCTTACGGGGCTTCGTGGTGCGGCGGACAGTTCCGGAGACAAGAAGGTTACGCTGAACGAGCTTTATTCCTACGCTTTTAACGAGACCCTTTCCAAGACGGAGAATTCTTCTGCGGGACCTCAGCATCCAAACTACAACATTACGCTTGTTGGCTCCGGAGACTTGGTTCTTTCCGACATTTCCAATTCAGACAGCATTGTTATGCTTACTTCTGATTTGAGCGGACGGATTATTATTCGCGACAAGAACGGCAAGCTTGTTTCCGAAATAAATAAGAGCGAAAAAAAGCCGGTTTATCTTGCGCTGGAAAAAGGCGACTATTCGGCAACCCTTATTGCAAAGAACGTGACTATGCAGGGTTCGTTCAATCTTAGACCTGGCAAAGTCTATGAGCTTTCTTCTAATTCACTTTCACCGGTGGCTTCTTCTTTTAACAGGCTTCGCGGAGAGGATGGGGAAGAGGTTTCCCAAGATAATGCTTCCGGGGATTCTGCTGAATCTAGCGACGTGCACTTTCCGTACAGGCTTAGGGATGACGGGGTTTACACTCCAATAGAGCTTTCTCTTGTTAACAATGAGATTTCCCATCCTTTTAATAAGAAGGTGTATTCTACGCTTTCTCTTGGTCTTGTGCGCTCAAGCGTTTACGAAGCGGATGGAGCTATGTTCTCCATTTTTATAAACGAGGCAGAATTTGTCCGCGGTGTTCAGTCGGCTGGAATTTACAATACCGCTAAGGATTTGTGCGGTCTCCAGTATGCTGGTATTTTTAACCGCGCGGATGATGCTAAGGGTATGCAGTATGCGGGTATCTTTAACGAGGCAAAGGAGTTTAAGGGAGTTCAGGCGGCAGCTATCTTTAACCGGAGCGAAGATTTTGTTGGGGCTCAGGGGGCTGGAATTTTTAACTCTTCCAAGACTATGAAGGGGCTTCAGGCTGCGGGAATTGGAAACCTTGCAAAAGAGACACGGGGTGCACAGGTTGCGGGAATCTTTAACTATGCGGATAAGGTTAGCAAGGACGGCCTTCAGATAGGACTCGTGAATGTTGCAAAGGAAGCAGATGGAATTCAGCTTGGTCTTCTTAACCTTTCTAAGAACGGTGTGCTGGAAGTTGGGGCGTCTTATACTTCAAACAACAACCTGCGCTTTGCACTTAATTCTGGTAACAAGCATCTCTATACCGTTTTGGGTGTAGAAGGCAGGGCACAGGATTTCTTTAAGAACCGTGAAGATGACGATGCCTATGGTATAATATTGGGCGGTTTGGGAACAAGGTTTAGCTACGGAATCTTTAACTTTGATATAGAAGGAATTGGAAACTTTGTTGCCTACAAAAAGGATGCTGATGAGGTTTCTTCTGATGATGAGGATGAAGACGGTGAGCGTTATGACGTTGGCTGCGAATTCTATCCTTCACTTAGGTTTTGCGTGGGCTTCACTCCAATAAAGCACTTCCAGTTCTTTGGGGCTGCTACCTTGTCCTACTGCGGAAAACGATACGGCGATGCCTTTGAACATGTGGAAACGAACCTTAAGTTTGGGGGAGATGACCATAAAATCTATCCTGAATTTGAAGCTGGCGTAAGGTATTCATTCAATTAGTATGGTGAATATTTTATGCTGAAGGGCTTTCTGAACTAGCTTTATAAGGAACAGTTTTAGAATCTTTGTTTGCAGATTCTGAAGCACACATTCTAACTTTCTTGCTAGATATGTGTGTTTTGGAATCTGTTTTTTTTTGTACAGAAGTGACACTTTTTGCATAGCTTGGCTTGTGATTTGCCTGAATAATTTATTCGTAAAAAAAAAGTGACAGTTTTTATAGCTTCGTGTGTCTAATAGATAACGAGGTTGTAAAATGAGAAAAGTATTAAGTGTAATTCTTGCATTATTTCCTGCACTGCTCTTTGGTGCCGAACTAAAAATTTCTGTAATCGACAAGGACCTTGACTTCCCCCTGGAGGGAGCAAAAATCACTTTGGAGCAGAATCGCAAGAGCGTGACTTTTGCGGACGAGAATGGAGATGCCGTTCTTTCTGTTCCGGATTCAATTACTTCTGGTACTTTAAGGGCGAGCTTACCCGGCTACAAAGATGTTCTTAAGAAGTTTTCTAAGGGCGATGGAAAAATCGTAATTACCATGAGCCTTTCCGACGTAATAGAAGGAAAAGAACTTGTTGTTAAGCGTTCAGTTCCCGAAAAGACAGAAGAAAAAGTTGGCGTTGCAAAAGTCATGACAAAAGAACAGATGCACACAACTGCAAACATTGGTCTTGTAGAGGACTGTATGTCTTCTATTAGAACATTGCCTGGCGTTTCCTTTAGCGGAGCTTGGGGTACAGAACCTTCTATCCGCGGTGGCGCTCCAAGGGAAGCTGCATGTCTTTTGGACGGAATGTACACAATCTATCCCTGGCACTGGGGCGGTGGAGTTTCCATCTTTAACCCGTCCATGGTTGATTCAATAAAGCTTTCAAACGGAGTATTTTCTTCCCGCTACGGACGGGCAAGTGCTGGTCTTCTTGAAGCAAGTACAATAAAGCCTGACTACGAAAACTTCCACGTGGATGCTGGCCTTTCTACAACATGTGCAGATGCTTTTGCCCAGGTTCCTTTTGGAAAGGACTTGGGAGGAATGCTTGTTGGCACACACGTTAGCTTCCTTGATCCTGTTGTTTGGGGCTTTAAGAAGGCTGGTGTGGGTGACCTTGACTATATAGAAAGAGCTCCCTATATCCGCGACTTTTTTGTTAAGACAGACCTTCATCCAACACCGGAACTTTCCTTTTCCGTTATAGGATTCTTTGGAAGCGACGGACTTGAAATTGACCAGACGGAAGAAGAGGACGGACTAAAGACCCATGCAATAATGGACTACGACATCTACCAGGCCTTGGGCGGAATAAACGTAAAATACCTTGCTACGGACAAGCTTCTTTTCCGCGGAAACATTTGTTACAACGGAATGTTTGAAAACATGGAGGCAGATGTTACCGAAAGCGGAACAATAAAATACAACGACGACTTTGTATCTAGCTACGGTTCTGTTTTCCCCGGAGTTACCGCTGGTGGCAGCTACGAGATTGCAAACCTTAGGTCAAACATGCAAGAGAAGATAGAGAATCATCTTGTTTCCGGAAGGCTTGAATCGGAAATAGAGCTTAACGAGCGCAACCACATTTGTGCCGGAATAGAGGAAACTTTCTCTACTGCAAAGACAACGGAAAAGCAGGACGGCTGGACAGACTTGGACATAAACGGTAACTGGCTTTTTAGGCATGTGAATTATGAAAGCGTAAGCAAGGGAAACTGCATCTTGGACAATGCGGCATTCCTTACCTGGGAGTTTGGCGGAGACAATGATCCTGTTCAGGCAGAGGTTGGTGTTCGCGGAGAATTCATTTCCTTCTGGAATAACGAAGATGACTTTAGGGTGAATTTTCTTCCGGACATTTGCCCCCGTGCTACTGTAACATTTACTCCTTGGCGCAACGTTGGCAATGTGGAAAAGGTTTCGTTTACAGCAGGCTCTGGACTCTTTGTTTCCATTCCTCGCGAGACCATGATTCTTTCCAAGGACATGGGTGTTAAGAACTTTGACATGCACACAAACAGGGCAATTTTCTCTGTGCTTGGAACAGACATTGACTTTGCAGGCGGCTGGAACTTTAAGCTTGAATCATACTACCGCTACTACCTTTCAAGGATTTATGCCTATGCCGCAACGGATGCAAGCAGCAACTACCAGGACATAGACATGATTGCAAAGTCTGACGGAAAGGGACATGTCTTTGGTATAGATTCAATGATAGAAAAGAAGGCGGGAGACAAGTGGGATGGATACCTTTCATATTCATTCATCTACTCACGCTTTAAGAATCCTGCAGAGGTAAAAGACGGAGTTTATGCACCAAGTTCAATCTACGGCGATCCGCTGGACGAATGGTTCTTCCCGGATTACCACCGCTTCCACACGGTAAACCTTGTTTCAAACTGGCACTTTGGAAGGGGCTGGACATTCACCTTAAAGGGAACTCTTGCAACTGGCGCTCCAAAAGAAAACAACGGAGACGTAACCTGCTATGCTGCAACAATGGACGACGGAACTGTACTTCAGCGCTATACAAGAAGCTCTGTTTACAGCGACACATTAAGGAACAATATTTCTTGCCCGGTAGACCTAAGGCTTTCCTACCAGTGGAAGACAAACAATGACAAGACTTCATGGGAATTCTACTTTGCGGTACAGGATGTCTTCGTAAACCTCTATACGCCAAAGGGAGACAAGTCATTCAACCAGTACACTGGCGAGATGAGCGATGTTGCTGAATCTGCGGACTTTAACATTGGGGTTCCGATTCCTTCTATTGGTTTAAAGGTAAAATTCTAGTAAATGCAAAAAAAAGTGACACTTCGGTTATGCCGGGGTGTCATATAAGTAAGGGTGATAGTAGAGTGAACTCTAAGAGATAACTCTAAAGAAGTCACATTTTAGGAGCAAAATTATGGAAAAAGGTTTTAGTTTAATCGAATTGTTCAAGCTGGGAGGTCCGTTCATGTGGGGTCTTCTTGCTTTTTCTGTTGCAACGGTCGCAATAGTAATAGAACGCTGCATTTATCTTATTTGGCACGACTGCCGTGTTGCACCTTTGCGCGATAAGGTTAAGGCCTATCTTGCCCAGAACAAAATGGAAGAAGCCGAGCGTTTTCTTATGAGCTGCAAGAGAAGGCAGACAATCGCTTCTATCCTTCTGGCCCTTCTTCAGAATGCAAAGTACGGCGAAAGCAGAATGGAACGCGCTGCGGAAGCGGAGGCACAGGAGCGTCTTCGCAGAATGGAAAACGGCTTTAACTACCTTACGGCACTTTCATCACTTGCACCGCTTACAGGATTCTTGGGAACTGTTTCTGGAATGATTGGAGCTTTCCAGTCAATCGCAGTTGCAACAGATGTAAACGCACAGCTTGTTGCAGGAGGAATCTACGAAGCCCTTATTACTACGGTTTTTGGTCTTATCATAGCAATCGTAGCCCTTATCGCCTACAACCTTCTGATTCAGAAAGTGGACACTTTTGCTGCAGAAACATCCAAGGCCATTAACGACCTTGTGCCAGACCTGATGGACATGGAATGCGGTTTGATTCCAATCGAGGCAGAAGATGATAAAAAGACTTACACGGCGTAATCTTGAAGATGCGGGAAGCTCCGGTTCACTCAACGACCTTTCCTTCCTGCTGATAATATTCTTCATCGTTATTGCAGGATTCAACGTGAACAAGGGATTTCTGATGAATCTTCCGTCTAAGGAAAAGCCCATCGTTGTGAACACGGAGGACATCCTAAAGTGCTCGCTTACGGCGGACGGAAAAATCCTTATGGAAGGAAGGGAAACTCCCTTGGCTGAACTTTCGTCCCGGGTAGACGCAAAGCTAAAGTCCTGGCCAAACCTTACCTTTCTGCTTACGATAGACAGCGAGTGTCCGTATCAGAACGTGGTAAACGTAATTTCAACGATAAGAAAACTTAAGGTTGAGAATTTCTCGTTCAGAATGGAGTAGGCTATGGTCAACATAAAAAAGAAAAGAAGGAATCCTTCTATAACAACATCATCCATGTCGGACATAGGATTCCTGCTTCTGATTTTCATCATGCTGATTTCTCTGATGAACCAGCGCTACGAAGAAAAGATAAACTATTCGGAAAGCACGGCTTTGGAGCGCACACAGGCAGACTCGAACTTTGAGATATGGATTCAAAAGAACGGAGTTATTTCTGCGGATGGAAAAGTTCTTGATTCAGTGGGGCTTGAAAGAGCTGTTGTAAGTGCAATTGCGGCAAACCCAAATGTTAGGATTCACGTAATTGCAGACAGGGATACTCCCTACAAATATGTTAATTCGGTTGTTGGCGTCCTGCAGTCCCTTCAGCACAGGGTTGTTAGTTTTGTTGTGAAGGAAGGTTAGTTTTTATGAGCATGGAAAAGATTTCATTTATATCTCGCTTTGCAAGGCCCTTCCTTTTTGCCTTTGTGCTTTTGCTTCACGTGGCGGCGATTTATGTCTTCAATTTCCAGAAGAAAGAAGGAGAGGTGGAGACCGTTGATTTTAGGGAAGCGGAAGTGTTCAAGCTGGTGGACGTTCAGGAATACGAAAAGCCTGCTCCCCAGCCGGTAGAAGTAAAGAAAGAAGTGGTTAAGGTTTCTAACCAGCCCAAGGCTTCTGAAAAGATTGTGGAGACAAAGGAAAAGGTTGAAGTTGAAAATACAAGCGGCAGTAAGGATGATTCTGATGAATTCCTTCCCCAGCACAAAATATCTTCTGTTCCTGTAATTCCAAGCAATCAGGTTCTTTCCCGCATAGTCTATCCCCCAATGGCACTTAAGCAGGGAATTGAAGCAGTTGTTTACCTTGAGCTTTTTATAGACGCAAAGGGTTCAATCAGGAAGATTAAGGTGCTAAAAGATCCGGGACACGGTTTTGCGGAAGCTGCGGTTGCTGCTTTAAAGGGCATATCCTGTGTTCCTGCAAGCGCTAACGGAAAGTCTTGTGCAGTAAGGTACCGCTACCCTGTAAAATTCACATTGAATTAGAATGTTTTTTCTGCTAGATTCTAGTTATGCAGTTTGTTTCAAAGAAAACGCCGGCTTTTGCATCGGTTGATTTTTACTCTAAAGCGCTTAAGATTGCTGTTCCGGTAATGGCTCAGCTTTTGATCCAAAACTTGGTTTCTCTTATAGACAACTTTATGGTTTCCGGTTTGGGAGACGTAAAGATGTCTGGTGTTAACATAACCGGTCAGATCATCTTCCTCTTTATGGTTTTTTCCAACACGATTTGCATGGCCGGTGGAATTTTTATGACCCAGTATTCCGGGGCTAAAGACGAAAACGGAATGAAGCAGACCTTCTGCTTTAAGCTTTGGGCAAGCGTCTTTGTTCTGGCACTTTATTCTCTAAGTTGCTTCTGCTTTCCTAGGTTTGTTTTGAGCTTTATGGTAAAGGGAAATTCCCAGGCAGACCTTATTCTTGACGAAGGCGTAAAGTACATGAGGATAATGGGCTTTATGGGGCTTCCCTGGCTTGTCTCCACAATGATTTCTTCTTCTTTGCGCGAGATAGGAGAGGTACGTGTTCCGCTTGTTATCTCTGTAATTGCAACACTCATAAACACACTCTTTAACTGGCTTCTTATCTACGGTTCTCTTGGGTTCCCAAGGCTGGAGGTTAGGGGAGCTGCAATTGCAACAGTCATTGCCCGCGTGGTGGAAATGCTCGTCTTTGTTTTCTACATGATAAGAAAGAGGCCGCCCTTTGTAATAAAGTTTGTTGACTTGTTCCGCGTTAACCTTGGACTTTTCCGCGAAATCTTTAGAAAGGCAAGAATGATTATGACTTCGGAAATGGTCTGGGCTATAGCAGAAACAATTACGACTGCCCTCTACAACAAAAGGGGTGGTGCAGATGTTGTTTCGGGAATGTCTTCTAGCTTTGCGATTGCAAACCTCTTCTTTGTTGCCTTTAGCGGAATCTGTACTGCGACTGGCGTAATAATAGGAAAAGACCTTGGCTCCGGTGAACTTGAAAAAGCTAGGGAAGAAAAAGTTTGGCTTTTGAATGGAGCTATAATCTTTGGCTTCTTCTTTACACTTGTTGGCTTGGCCTGTACGCTTCTTGTTCCAATTGTATTCTCCAAGCTTAGTGCCTCTTCCCAGACAATCTGCGCAAGAATGGTTCTTGTTATGGCAATCTACATGCCGCTATGGGTTTACATAAACGGACAGTTTTCGGTTAGCCGTGCCGGTGGAGACACCATGATGGGAATGCTTGTTGACGGAATAGGAAACATCTTTATTGTGGTTCCGGGAATTTTCTTTATGGCAAACTACACTTCAATAGGACCCGTAATGATGTACGCAATAATAAAGTCTGTTGAAATTCCAAAGATTGCGATTGCCCATTTCTGGTTAAAAAAAGAAAAGTGGCTTGTGAACCTTGCGGAAAAGAAGGTTTAGCAGATTTTTCTTCCGCAAGGGATTCATCCTCTTTAAGACTTAAGGGCAGCTTTCCAGTCTTCTTCTTTAAAGCCTGTAAGAACCGCACTTTCTGTTACAAGGAGGGGTCGCTTTACAATCATTCCGTCGGAAGACAGAAGTGCAAACTGTTCGTCTTCGCTCATCGAAGGAAGTTTTTTGGAAAGCTCCATCTCCCTGTAAAGAATGCCGCTTGTGTTGAAGAATTTTTTTAGCGGAAGTCCTGATTTTTTGTGCAGGGCGCGAAGTGTTTTTTCGTCCGGGTTCTGGGTCTTAATGTCTATTAATTCGTATTTGTAGCCGTTTGATTCAAGCCAAGCCAAAGCCTTTTTGCAGGTTGTGCATCTTGAATAGCAGTAAACTTTTGTCATGTGAACTCCTTTTCTTTAGTGTATTTTATTTTTCTGCCTGTGTAAATGGTTAAAGTAATGTGTGGTTTTATATAAGAGCCTTTTTGTGCTATAATTTTTTTATGAACTTTTGAATGATGGAGTTTTAATGAGACAGCTTTTATTAAAGAGCGTAAAAATTATTGCGGCGGCAGTACTTGCTATTCTTGTGGCTCAGGCCCTTGGCTTGGACTTTGCGGTGTCTGCCGGAATAGTTGCCATTCTTTCTGTTCAGCCAACAAAGAAAGAAACTTTGCGTACGGCTCTTGCCCGCTTTTTTGCTTTTGCCATAGCACTTGCAATCTCTTTTGCCTTGTTCAATCTTTTGGGCTTTACGGTTCCTGTCTTTTTTATATACCTTGCGCTTTTTATTCTGGTCTGCCAATGGCGGGGTTGGGTTTCTGCAATGGCTATGGATTCCGTTTTGATTTCCCATTTTATCTCTTTTGGAAAGACCGGGCTTTACGAGATTAGGAACGAGCTTCTTCTTTTTGTAATAGGCGTGGCTTTTGGAATTTTGGTGAACATATTCCTTCACAAAAAGACGGACTATATAGAAGAGTTAAAAGCTAAGACCGATGACAAAATTAAGCTTACACTCCACCGAATGTCGCAGAGGATTTTGAACCCCAATCTTTTGGACTACGACGGTTCCTGTTTTACAAGCCTTGGAGAGAGCATCTTTATTGCAAAGAAGCAGGCCGAAGAAAATTTTAACAACCAGTTTTCAAAGAAAGACACATTCGACAGCCGCTACCTTGAAATGAGGGAGGCTCAGACTAAGGTTCTGCAGGAAATGTACAAGTGCGCAAGAGAGATTTCTACCGTTCCGCATACAGCACCTCTTCTTGCAGATTTTATAGAAAAAGTTTCCCTTGAATACCACAAGGATAATGATGTTCAGTCCCTGCTAAAAGAGCTTTCCCAAATCCGCGAAAAAATGAAAAGCCAGCCCCTTCCCCAAACCCGCCCCGAATTTGAAGACCGAGCAAATCTTTTCCTGCTGATGGAACGCCTTCAGGAATTCCTTACAATAAAAAGCGATTTTGTCTTGAACGGTAAATGATTTTTTTTCTCTTTGCAAAGGTCCAAATTTGTTTTATAATGGAACCTTAAAAATATTATGCGAGGAATCTTATGAATTCAACAGAAAAGAAACTCTCACGAGGAACATTTTCCGGACATGTGGGCTACGTGCTTGCTGCTGCTGGCTCTGCTGTAGGTCTTGGAAACATTTGGCGCTTTCCCTATCTTGCATCCCGCTATGGCGGAGGAATCTTCCTCTTGGTCTATGTGGTTCTTGCCGTAACATTCGGTTATGCAATGATTATTAGCGAAACATCGATTGGTCGTATGACTGCAAAAAGCCCGGTCGGTGCATTTTCTAAATTTGGCAAGTCTGGACTTTTAAAGACTGGCGGATGGATTAACGCAATAATCCCTATGCTGATTGTTCCATATTATTCAGTAATTGGCGGCTGGGTTTGCAAGTACCTTTTTGAATACATAAAGGGTAGCACGCAGGCTATGGCACAGGATTCATTCTTTGGGTCTTTTATAGGAAACCCGTTTTCTACAGAGCTCTTCTTTGTGATTTTTGCTCTGGCTATGGCAGTGGTAATTCTTGCGGGTGTAAACAACGGTATTGAAAAGGTTTCTAAAGTGATGATGCCTCTTCTTGCAGTTCTTGCCCTGATTGTTGCATGCTTCTCCGTAACAAGGAATGGTGCCCTTGCAGGTGTAAAGTATTTCTTTATCCCCAACTTTTCAAACTTCTCTTGGATGACAGTAGTTGCAGCCCTTGGACAGATGTTCTATTCGCTTTCCATAGCAATGGGTATTCTGATTACTTACGGCTCTTACATGAAAAAGAATGTTGACATAGAAAAGACTACGGTACAGGTTATTGGATTTGACTCTCTGGTTGCCATCCTTGCCGGTCTTATGATAATTCCTGCTGTCTTTGCATTCTCTGGTGGAGACCCCAAGGCTTTGAACGCAGGTCCATCCCTTATGTTCGTAACTATTCCAAAGGTTTTTGCCCAGATGCATGTAGGCCGCCTTGTAGGTATTCTCTTCTTTGTGCTTGTTCTTTTTGCGGCTCTTACTTCTGCAATTTCTCTTATGGAATGTGCGGTTTCTACCTTGTGCGACGAGCTTAAGTGGAACAGGACACTTTCTTGCATTGCAATGACACTCTTTGTGTTTGCACTTGGTTCCCTTTCTTCTCTTGGATTTAGCAGCCTTAGCTTTGTTAAAATCTTTGGAATGGACATACTTTCTTTCTTTGACTTCCTTACGAATTCAATAATGATGCCTTTGGCAGCACTCTTGATTTTCTATCTTGTAGTACGCAGAATTGGTCTTGCAAAGATTGCGGAGGAAGTGGAAGGTTCTTCTTCATTCAAGATGAAAAAGCTTTACAACTTTGTAATAAAGTTTGTAGCCCCGGTATTTATTGCCGTAATTCTTGCAAGCTCCATCGCAAGCTTGTTGGGCTTTTCTATTTAAAAAATCAACAGCCCCGATGCAGAGTGTCGGGGTCTTTAACCCTCTGTACGGATTAACCTACTCCGCCATGGAGGGGCGGGCGTAAGCCCGTTGCATTGCAATGGAGTGGGTAGGGCCCCACGGAACCCCGGAACGGCGGTGACGCAAAGAAATTTCCGGTCGGGTTAGCCAAAGAACAAAATGGTAGACTAAATAAAATACAGTCCAGAAGATATTAAAGATAAACTTGATTGACATTAAAATAAGAAATAGATACTCTCAATTACAGGCTGTGTTAGGCTTTGATTCTTAATAAATTTTGGACTTTAAAAATGAAAACAAATTATTCAAAACCTTTGCTAAAAATTGCAATCCCTATTATATTGGGTAGTATAATAAACCAGATTCAGATGCTTACGGACAGGGCTTTCCTTGGCAACGTGAATCCTCTTTACATGAGTGCACTTGGAAACGTAAACTCTCCAATTTGGACGACAATCTCTTTCTGCTTTTCCATTACCGTAGGCTCTTCAATCCTGATTAGTCAGAAAGTTGGTGCCAAGCAGATGGACGAATGCGAAACCTATGCCGCTTCTTTGGTAAAATGGACTAATGGATTTTCGCTGATTCTCTTTTTCTTCTGGCTGATTTTTGGACGGCTGGTTTTTGTAAAGATGGGTGTTGACCAGGAAGTTCTTCCTATGTGCATGGACTACCTTCACTTCTTTTTGCCGATTTTTTTGGTGATTGGAATTGAAGCTTCCACAATGGTTATCATGCAGACTTCCAACTATACAAAACCGCTTGTCTGGTTTGGTCTTACCCGCTCCATACTGAACGTGATTCTGGACTGGATAATGATTTTTGGAAAGTTTGGCTGTCCTGCAATGGGAATAAAGGGTGCTGCAATAGCAACGACTATTTCCGAATACGTGGGTGTTATTATATCCGCAATAATCTTTGTATGCAGCAAGAAGCTTTTTACAAGGCCGCATCTTGCTTCTATAATAAAGGCTTCCGTAATTCCATTTGCCCGCTCCATAAAGCTTGGAATTAACACGGCTTTGGAAGACTTGCTCTGGAACTGCGGAAACCTTGTGCTTATAATAATTTTGAATTCCATAAGCAAAGAGGCTGCCGGTATTTATTCGATGATATTCGGTATTGAGCTTTTGGCTGTTGTTGTGATTGGCTCTTTTGGAAACGCGACGCTTACTTTGACGGGAGAGGCGACTGGTGCTCAGGATGTTCAGAAGTTCCGCGGAGTGTTCAGGAATGCGCTTGCAATATCATGGGCTTGTTCTTTGGTAATGCTTGTTTTTAGCCTGGTTATGCCGCAGCGAATCATAAGCATCTTTACAAAGGACCAGGTGCTTATTACTAGTTGCGGTATTTACCTGGTTCTTGCCTGCCTTGACTTGTTCTCCAAGGGAGGAAACATAATTGCCGGTAATGCAATCCGCGGTTACGGTAACCCCTGCTGGATGCTCATGACACAGATTGCAGGAACAGTATTTGTAATTTCCGTGGCGCTTTTGTTTGTAAAGGTCTTTAACTGGGGAATTCTTGGCGTATTTTCTGCCGTTCTGCTGGATGAATTTGTCCGCAACATAGTGAATACGCTTAAGGTGCGCTGGATAATAAAAAATTGCTTTTGAGCAGGGAATCAATTTCCGTGGGCTATTCACTATTAGGTGAAAAAGTGCTATAGTTTGAGGGAAAAAATACTGAAGGTTCTTTAGTGAGGCTAAAGCCCTTTGGGGAAATGAGGTTTTTTTATGGAAAAAAATATTGCTTTGATTCCCGGAGACGGAATTGGTCCTGATGTTGTTGCAGAAGGCGTTAATGTTTTGAATGCTGTAGCTGCAAAATTTGGTCACAAGTTTAACTATACCAACGTAATCGCTGGTGGTGCTGCTATAGACAAGTGGGGTAAGCCGCTTCCCCAGGACCAGCTGGACATTTGTCTTAAGAGCGACGCTGTTTTGCTTGGTGCTGTTGGTGGACCAAAGTGGGATGACGTTGCCCCGGAAATTCGCCCGGAAAAGGCTTTGCTTGGTCTTCGCGGTGGAATGAAGGTGTTTGCAAACCTTCGCCCGGCAGTTATGTGGAAGCAGCTTAAGGACGCATGCCCCCTTAAGGACGAAATCGTTGGTGCTGGCCTTGACATTCTTGTTATCCGTGAGCTTACAGGCGGTATCTACTTTGGCGACCGCGGAACAGCCCCAGACGGAAAGAGCGCATGGGATACAGAAAAATACTCATGGGAAGAGATTGAGCGCATTGTCCGCATGGGATTTGAATTTGCCCAGAAAAGGCAGAAGCATCTTACTGTAATTGACAAGGCAAACATCCTTAACTCCAGCCGCCTTTGGAGAAAGGTAGCAGAGACCGTACGCGCAGACTACAAGGACGTAACCCTTGACTTTATGTACATAGACAATGCAGCCATGCAGCTTGTACGCAACCCCCGCCAGTTTGACGTAATTGCAACCAGCAACATGTTTGGAGACATCTTGACGGACGAAGCTTCACAGGTTACGGGTTCAATCGGAATGTTGGCATCTGCTTCTCTTGGTGCTGGCGGTCCTGGACTTTACGAACCAATCCACGGTTCTGCTCCGGACATTGCAGGTAAAGACTTGGCAAACCCGCTTGCAACAATCCTTAGCGCAGCAATGCTCCTCCGCTACAGCTTTGGCCTTGAAACAGAAGCTAAGGCAATTGAAGACGCAGTTGACCGCGTGCTTACAGACGGTTGGAGGACTGGCGACATAGCAGGTTCTTCCCGCGACCAGGTAAAGGCTGCAGGTAAGCTTGTTGGCACAAAGAAGATGGGCGAACTTGTCGTTGAATACCTTAAGAAATAAATAGTTTGCAAGATTTTTTGCAAAGCCGCTGCTCTTTTTGGGGTGGCGGCTTTTTTCATCCTAAAAATATATTGAAAAAATTGCATTTTCCGGAAAGTAGGTTATAATAGAAGAGTGTGACAGGTCCAACTTGGTCAGTTTAGTGCGTCTTAATTTGCTTCTGGAGGAAGGATGAAAAAAAGTTTTCTTTCTAAGATTAAGGACTTTTTTTATGAATTATCTCATAGTTCCGACTATACAAAGGATTTTTTGTTCAAATCAGATATAAGATCTAATGTTTTTATAGGCACGACGGTAATCTGTCTGGAACTGTTCATGCTTTTACGCCTTAAATTTAAGAGTATTTTAAAAGTTATTCCCCAGGATTCTGATTGGGTTAAGAAGCACGTTTGCGCATATCTTATTTTGTTGGCGGCAGCGTCGGTTTTGG
>JAGACC010000149.1 GCA_017614295.1 Treponema sp. | reverse complement strand
GTTACATCGGGTTAGAAATCTTGTCAGTTTGTGTTTGATTTTGTCTTATTAATTTGGGCGCATCCGGCACTTCACTTTGTTCCGTGCCGGTCGGGTGTTCCGGGGTTCGCTCATGCTCAGCCTCCTCACTTCGTTGCGGTGGCCGGCTACGCCGCCTTGCGCATCCCTAACGCGAATCAAGCACGATTTTTCACCTCCTTCTTTTCTGTATAGGATTACTTTTTGCAGAAATCCGCTAGAATAAAAACATGAAAAATAGAATTGCAAAAATTGCCGTTACGGTGAACATTGCGGGCCTTGCCTTGCTGCTTGCTATTGCCTTTATAGGAAAGGTCATTGGTTTTGAAGGGAAGCTTGCCGAATACCTTATAATTTCATTTGCAATATTAGTTGTTGCACTTCCGCCACTTGTACTTGCAATAGTCTACATGCTAGGCTCAAAAGATGCGGGTGACTGCATGGTGCTGTCGCTATTTGCAGCCATTGTATTCAACATAATTATTGCAATCCCCAACAACATAAATGGATGGGATCTTTTCAAACTTCCATTTTTTTATGCCCTTTTTTATTCACCATTCGTCATCATCAGGAACAGGAAAAAAATCACGGCAAAAATGGTTCGCTGGGCACTTATTTGCGTTTCGGTTATAGCCCTTGTTTTTCTTGCCAACAAGGTGGAAAACATAATCAGGGATTCGTCTGTATACAAGTACGATGAGCAGGGGAATTTGCTCGGCAGCAAATACGACAGTTACGATTCATCTGTAAAAGTCCACAAGAAAAAGTTCAAAGACGGAACAAGTAAGAAATACGACGACAAAGGAAATATTGTTTCGGAAACAGACTTGGACGGCAAAACCACCAAATATGAATACGATGAAAAAGGAAACCTGATTAAGGAAACGGATTGTGACGGCAAAGTAAAAATGTACGAATACTATGAAAACGGAAGCCTAAAAAAAACATGGTCAGATGAATTTAGCCGTGAATACGAATACTTTAAGGACCAGCCGGAAAAAATACGGCATATAAAAAACAATGTGTTCTCCGGTGAATATGCATTCCTTGGCAAATGGGAAGAAAAATTTGACAGGAAAGGAAACCTTGTTTATAAAAAAACCGATTGGTCCTATACAAGATATTTTTATTTCTGCACCCACTGGAAGAACGGCAATGTAAAGACAAAAAGGGTTTTTAAAGTTCACTTCTGAATCTTAGCAGACGCGTTAGGGATAGTAGGGGGCCGCCGCAGGCGGATTGCAAAGCAATGGAGCCGAAAGGCGGAACCCCGGATAGCCCGGCAGTGCAAAGCACTGCAACGCCCATATTATAAAAATGCCTATTTGTACATATTCGTTGAAAGGTACTTGAAGGCATTGTCTGCAAGGATTACGACGATGTTTTTGCCTTTAGCTTCCGGTCTTTTTGCTACCTGGGTTGCAGTCCAGAGTGCGGCGCCGGCAGACTGTCCAACAAAGAAGCCTTCCTGCTGAACAAGTTTGCGTCCTGTTTCGTAGGCATCTTCTGCAATTACGTCAAAGCATTCGTCGTATTTTGTTCCAAAGATTTTAAAGAGTTCGGGAACTTTGTCGTCCGGTACTCCGTTAAATTTTAGAACTCCGTCTATTGTATTGCGTTCGGGGAATTCTGGATTTTTGAGCGACTGTGGTGCAGGCTGAGCCCCGATGATTTTTACGTTGGGATTTTTTTCGCGGAAGAATTTTGTAAGTCCGGAAAGAGTTCCTCCTGTTCCTACCAGCTGAACAACATAGTCAACCTTACCGCCTGTTGCTTCCCAAATTTCAGGTCCTGTTCCCTTGATGTGAGCCTGTGAGTTTGCAGGATCGCCGCACTGGTTAAGGTAGTACCAGCCCTTTGACTTTGCAAAGTCGTTCATCACTTTGTAGAGGCCTGCAAGGGAAAGCCCTGTCTTTAGCATTTCCGCAAAGCCCGGAACATCTGTTACCTGGAGAAGTTCTGCGCCAAGTGCCTTTAGTATCTGTGAGCGTTCAACAGAAACCTGTGGCTGTATTACCGCAACGAATTTGTAGCCCTTAGCGTTTGCAAATGTTGCTTCCCCAATACCTGTGTTGCCGCTCGTGTAGTCAATAAGGGTCATGCCGGGTTTTATGTCTCCACGTTTTTCCGCTTCCTCTATGATGTTGAGTGCAGCGCGGTCCTTTACGCTTCCGGAGGGATTAAAGTATCCAAACTTGCCAAGAATGTTTGCCTCAAGCCCCTGTGACTTTTCGTAACGGTGAAGACGTACAAGCGGTGTGTCTCCAACAAGTTCTGTAATTGAATCGTAAATCTTTGCCATAGTGTTCTCCTTAAAAATAGTTGTATTCAATAAGTTCAATTAGTTTTTCATTTTTTTCTGCAGCAGCAAGGGAAAGCAAAGACCATGCGTTTCCTGCGCTACCTATGTAAAGCCCTGTGTAGGAATGAACGTCCGTGGGGATTGTACGCCACCATGCACCGCTCCACCTTCTCTGCTTCTTCTGGTGGTAGATGTCTCCGTCCGCATCGGGAACGAATGACTGTCCAAGAACAGTTTTTGCAGCACGCTTTGCATAGCCAAGGAATTCTTTGTTACCGGTAAGTTTGTAAACAGAAACAAAGTGTTCCAAAAGTCCAGGAGTTCCGCAGCACAAGGCCTGACTCTGCCAGTAACCGCGGCTAAAGTTTTCCGGAGCACCAGCTTTTATTATTCCGCGGCTAAGACGAAGCACCCAGTCAAGGTATTCCTTTTGCCCGGTAATTTTGTAGAGCGCCTGGAACAAGAGAGCTGTACCAGCAGGACCATGGCAAGTGCTAAGGTAATAGAACTCCGTAGAAGGTCCACGCTCGAGGCTGTCCAGATAAGGAACAAGAACTGCATCCTCGTCTCCAACGGCAATTCCCTTTATGTATTCAGCGGCCTCTTTTGCAGCATTAAGGAATTTTTCTTCTTTTGTTAAGCTGTAGAGTATTGCGAAAATCCAACCTACGCCGCTTGTTCCGTGTGCATTGTTAACCCAGAAAACGTCTTTTGGAAAGTCTATGATTGTAAGGTCAACCACGTTCCAGTAAGTACCTCCCTTGGGATAGGGTTTGCCCTTGGAAAGAAGAAAGTTACCAAAGCTCTTTGCGGCATCGCGGTACTTTTCGTCTTTGGTCAGCTGGTATATGGAAGAAAGGTATGTTACAAAACCTGCATCTCCGCACAAATCATTCTGTTCGCTCCAGTAAATTCCTTCTTCTGATTTTTTTGCAGAGGCAAGAAGGTCGTCCGCAACTTTTACTGCATAAGACTTGTAGCGTTCATCTCCGGTAAGCTCAAAAAGTTTTATTACAAGATATGCGCTTCCCGTAGGACCGTTGTAATAGCCCGCAGCCCAACCCGGCATATTCTTTACGTGAACAAGCTTTGACTCTCCGGAAGAACGGGGTGCAAATGTCCTTTCGTAAAATGCAGTTCCTTCGTCCGTAGAAATTATTTCTTCTGCGGCAGCTTTTGCTTCCTGCAAGTATTCGTCCTTTTTTGTAGACTGGTAAAGCCTCAGGTAAAAAAGCCCTACTCCGGCTGAACCACCATAAAGCGACTTTTGTGTAAGCATTGGGTAGTCAGAAAAGTTTTCACTTGAATCCGGACTCTGGCTCCATACAAGACCAAAGCTTCCCTTCTTCTGGGCGGTCTTAATCCAAGCGGCGGTCTCTTCTGCATATTCAATAAAATCCGCAGCGCTGTTTTCCTTAAAAAGTATATTTTGTGCCATAGCTTCCTCCGTTTTTTGTATTACCTAGTTTTCCGATAGGTTTTATATGTTTAGTTATACACTTATTTTCCTAGTATGTCAATAGGTTTTTATTATTTTTGATTTTTTTATTTATGGACGAAGTCTTATGGACGAAGTCTTATGGACGAAGTTCTATGGACGAAGTTCTATGGACGAAGTCCTACATGCTCTACCATTTATTTTTTGGCTAACTCGACCGTCACTTGCCATGCGTCACCGCCGTTCCGCCCTTCGCTGTCGCTCATAGCCTTCGGCTACTAAAGGGGCTCCATGGCGGCGTAGGTTTGTTCAATTCTTGGAAAACACCGCTAATACACGGTTTTCAAAAAAACAGAACTTATTTTGTTTTGAGAAAACTAAGGAACCACTGATTTATAGCATCGGCTCATGGTACAACCATGCTCACCAACCGTCCGGATAAGGACATTTTGGAAAAGCTATCTTATGCTTCTGACTACGCGGAATCCCAAATCGTAGCATCCTTCGTAGGGAACGTGCCAGTCGCGTTTGGTAACAACACAATGATCTTCGTCCCTTAACCAACTGCCTCCCCTTCCAATACGCATTGATACAGGATCTGTTTCTACAGTAGGATTAACCTGAGGCTCTTCTTCATAGACACCAAACCAGTCCCAGCACCATTCGAAGACGTTTCCGCTCATGTCGTAGATGCCAAGTGTGTTGGGCTTTTTTGTTTTTACAGGCTGAGTTCCGTAACCATCGTCATCATCGTCATCGTCTTCGTCAAAATCTTCATATTCATCTTCGGAAATTTCGTCATCAATATGGTTTAGCCGTCCCTGGGCATTATCTTCATGCCAGGCAACTTCATCCACGCTGTCACTTCCGCTGAATTTATATTCCTTGCAGGCTTTTCCGCCTCTGGCAGCGTATTCCCATTCTGCCTCGGTTGGAAGCCTGTAGCCGTCAGCATCAAAGTTGCAGGTAACGGTCCATTTTTTGTCGTCCTCGTCCCAATTGTTTTGTGGGTCCTTATTTTCCTTGTCTATTTCATAGCAGGGGGTAAGCCCCTTCCTCTTGCTTAGCGCGTTGCAGTATTCCACGGCATCGTACCAGCTGACAGTTTCGACCGGCTTTTCATCCCCTTTGAATTCGCTGGGGTTGTTTCCCGTAACGTCAAGATACTCCTTCTGGGTAACCGGATGGTCACACATTACAAAGCTGGACAAGGTTACGCTATGAACAGGAGCTTCTTCTTCGCTTCCCATGTTGAATGTTCCGCCCTCAACAAAGACATATCCGCTTTCCGGCATAGGATTTTCTGTCTGGATAAAAATCTGCTCTGTCTGGCTGGACTGGTCTACTGCATCATCTTTTGGCTTACTGAATTTTTTAAAAAACATGTATCAAACTCCTCTTATGCTGAATACCTTAATTATAGCACGGAGTCTGCAAAAATCAACCTAACTACTTTACCGGATAGTTGTCAAAGCCAGCCGCCTTCATCTTTTGGGAAACATTGCCAGCCTTGTTTTCGTCTACTACAACAACGTAATAGGTCTTTCCGGAAGAGCGGGTTTCCGTGTAGTAGTATGCGTCAAAGCCCTTTTTCTTTAGGCGGTCTATTAAATCCTGAGCGTTTGCCTTTACTCCAAAGAAGCCTGCCTGGTAGCGTACCTTTGAACCAAGCACTTCTGCACCAGACGGAGAATTTGGCTTTCCGGGAGAAGGTGTCTCTTTTGCAGATGATTTTTTTTCTGCGGGGGAATCCTTTTTTGCAGAGGATGCTTTTTCCTGCGAAGCCTTTTTTTCTACGGATGAATTTTTGTCTGCGCTAGGCTTGCTTTCCGAAAGAGAAGCTTGTGCGGAAGAATCCGTGTATTCGGTTTCTGCAAAGCCGGACTTGGGGTAGACAGAGCGGGGAACAAAATACCAGAAGGGAACGTTTGCAATCTGAACGTCTCCCTTGATAACTGCATATTCTGCGGAAAGGGGATATTTCTTTCTTAGAGCCTCGGAGTATTCTTTTTTGTCTGTAAGGAACCAGAGCGTAAAAAGAACTGCCGGTCTTACGTCTTCCATAGAAGCCATGGAAGCGTATGCGTTAAGTATGTCTATTGAATCGGATGCTTCTGAATAATTTTGAGCTTTGCAAAGCGCACTCCATACGGAATATAGGTTTACAAAAGCGAGAACCTTTTTGTCCTTGGAAGAGCGCACTGCACTGTTAAGGTAGGAATCTGCGGTTTCCCAGTCGCCGGAATTTAGGCAGCAACGGACCGCATCCAGTACAAGCTGTTCGGAGGAAACCTTTTCCATACCACTTGCATCGGATGCGGCTATGGATGCAGCTTTTGCATAGGAACGTCCTGCTTCGCTGTAGATGCCAAGCTGTTCTTGAAGTGTTCCAAGAAAATATAGCGAAGACCTTTTGTCTGCAGAAGAGGCGCACTGGTCAACGTGTTCCTGAATAAAGGCAATTCCCTCTTGAACAGAATCCTGGCTTAGTGCCTTTTCCCTTAGCTGGACAGCGGTATAGGAAGCGGGCTTTTCTGCAGCAAATGCAAATGAGGTAAAGAAAAATGTTAGGGCCACAAGAACAAGAGATAAACCAGTAAGCTTTTCTTTGGGAATATTCATGGCAAATCCTTAGAAGAAATCCTTAAAGCGAAGTGTCCGGAACAGAAGTTGCCTCTACCGTAGCGTCGGAAGAAAGGGGAAAATTTGAGGAAGCAGAAGAAGCCTTTGCCTCTTTTGCAGCAGCCTTTTCCTTAAGCTTTTCTTCTTTTGCGCGGTTCTTTTCTGCCTTGGCAAGAGCCTTCTTTACAGCTTCTTTGTTGGACTTTCCAAAAGTGAATGGCAAAGTCAGAAGTACACCGCATACAAAGGAAGCTATAACGGTAACAAAAACCGGAACGTCCTTAAAGGTATGAAAGAGCCACAGGTCACACTTGTTGCCCAGGTTGAACCCGGTGAATGCTGCGACCAGAACCATGAGTGCTATAGAAAAAATCAATTTGACGGGCATAAAAAACCTCACTAATCTCTCTTTTCTACTATTATAATCGTAGTAAATCAAAATGTCCATTAGGGATGGTTAATAAGAAATTGTTCTTTACAAAACATGCGGAGGCATGAGGCCGGATTGGAAGGGACCGCGGAGCGGGTTGCCGTTAGGCAATGGAGCCGAAAGGCGGAACCCTGCAAAGCCGTTCTACGATAGACTTTTGTTTTTCTAAAGAGATAAATTGCTAAAGAAGAAACTGCCGTCCAAAAAAATTTTTTAAGCTAGAGGAAGAGCACTCCAAAAACCGCACCGGAAGCTACTATAAAAATGGGGTGGATTTTTTTTACGAAGAAGAGTACGCAAAGGGCTAACAGGTAAAAGACGGTTTGCTTTATCTGAACAAGATCCGCAATTTGGCCGCTTGACCGGAAGGCTTCTATGTTCAGTACGGTTATAAAGAAGACGTTTGCAAGTGCCACGAGAACCATTCCGCCGGTTGCAGGTCTAAGCCCCGAAAATGCAGACTGAACCAAGGGCTTTTTTTGGAAGTCCGCAAAGAATTTGGCTATTAGCATTATTATTATTAGGGAAGGCAGAACTTCGCCAACGGTGGTTACTACTCCGCCTATGGGTCCGTAGATTTCGCAGCCGCAGTAAGTTGCCAGGTTTATTCCGATTGGGCCGGGGGTGCTTTCGCTGATTGCTAGCATTGAATAGAATTTTTCTTGGGTTATGACGCCGTATTTTTCTACGAGCACCTGCTGCATGAATGTTGCGGCTACCAGTCCTCCTCCGATTGCGAAGAGTCCTACGTAAAAGAATATGCAAAAAAGATGGAACAAGCCAATAATTCCGGTGAACATGTTTTACCTCTTGGGGGTGGATTTGGTTGATTTTGGGGATGCGGGTGCGGCTTTCTCGGAAGCGGGTGTGGCTTCTGTTGAACCGGATGCGTCGTTTGCAGAACCGGCAGCCTTGTTTGCGGAACCGGGTGCGTCTTTCTCGGAACCGGGTGCGGCTTCTGGCGAACCGGATGCTTCTTCAGGAGAACCGTATGCTTCTTCTGCGGAACCGGGTGCGTCTTCTGTTGAACCGGGTGCGTCGTCTGCGGAACCGGGTGCCTCTTCTGCGGAACCGTCAGACATGTTAGCAGAACCGCCAGTCTTGTTTGCGGAACCGGGTGTCTCTTCTGCGGAACTGGGTGCTTCTTTTGCAAAACCGGCAGCCTTGTTTGCGGAACCGGTGCTTGCTTTTGCGGAACCGGCAGCCTTGTTTGCAGAACCGGATGACTCTTCTGTTGAACCGGGTGCTTCGTCTGTTAAACCGCCAGCCTCTTCCGCAGAACCGTCAGCTCTATCCGCAGAACCGTCAGCTCTATCCGCTAAACCGCCAGTCCCCTTCCCCAAGCCCGCGCAAACAAAATGAATCGCAAGCCCAACCGCAAGCGCAAAAAGCACAACCGCAACGGAAGGAATCTTATAGAAGAATACGGCACAAAAAGAAGCAATATAGATAAGTACTCCCCACCAGTTCTTTATTGATTTTCTTGCAAAGTTAAAGCCTGCATAGGAAAGAAGAGCCGTTACCGCAACGTTCACTCCCGCAAGAGCCTTCTGAACCCAAACAATTTCTTCAAAGCTGGAAATAAAAAGGGCAATTATTGTTATTATGATTACGGAAGGAGAGACAACCCCTGCTGTAGCGGCAACACCACCAAGGCAACCGGCTTTTTTTGAACCCACGAATGTAGAAACGTTAACCGCTATAACCCCCGGCGTAACTTGGGAAACCGCATAGTAGTCAAGAAGGTCGTCCCCGGTAACCCATTTTTTCTTTTGGGCAAGTTCCCGGTCAAGAACAGGAAGCATGGCATAGCCCCCGCCAAAAGTTACGGCACCAATCTTAAAAAAAGTAATGTACAGGTCCAGCAAAATTTTTAGCATACCGTATGATAGCGCATAGGAGATTTATTTTCAATTCTTGTCTTCTGGAGCATATTCCTTGTATTACTGTGTCCGGCACCCCGCAACCGTCCAGCCTCCGCGCAATTTTTAACTGTAAAACAAGCAGCGCCATGGAGGGCGCGTCATTTGTTTGCAAACAGGCTTGCAAGTTCTCGAAGAAAACTTATAGGATAAAAATTGCACGGATGCAATTTTTACCCGCTTTCCAGGGTTCCGGCTTTCGCCTCCATTGCTAACGCAACCCGCTTTGCGGGCCCTTCCAATCGGGGCTAGGTTTTATCCGCAAAAGTTCCTTAAAAAAAATTAAAAAAAATTCAGCGAATTTGGCCTTTAGGTGTTGACAAGAACATAAGAAATCTGTATAAAATATTTCTTTTTTTTTCTAAAAAATATTACTTGACTAAAAAACACATTTTTGTATAATGAAAAATTATGAGTATTCAGTCTGAATCGGCTCTGTCGCAGGCATACGAACTTATAGAAAACGGAAATCCTGCACAGGCAAAAGTTTTACTAGAAGACGCTTTAACTGCCGACTTAGACAACGACAATCTTGTTTTTGCAATTCACTGCTGCTCATTCTGGGCAGACACGTTTGCATCACTGGGAAGCTACACTCCCTACGAGGGCGGAGAACTTCTTGTAAACCAGTGGAAAAAATTCACGGGGCTTGTAAGCAGAGAAGAACAGACCCTGGAAAAAAGATCAATGGAAAAAGCCGCTCTTAAGAACACAGTATATGCTTTTAAGAGGGGAATCTACAGCTGTGCGCTCTCAAAGTTCAGTGCCATAGCAGAAGAAAAGGATCCGGTTTTTAATTCGGAGGTGCTTAGAAAGGCTGGCCTTTGCCACAAGAGGCTTGGATCCTACGAGCTTGCGCTAAGCTGTCTAACAAAGGCAAACTCAATATACCCGGCGCAGCCTGCCGTATTGGCGGAACTTGCAGACTGCTACGACCTTTGCGGAGAGACAAAGTTTGCAAAGCTAATGTTCCGCGAAGCTTTTTTTTTGGACGCACAGAAAATAGAGCTTTCAAACATGGACTCACCGCTCATCAACTCTCTTGCGGAAAAGGTTGGAGAGGAAGGATATTCCGGTGCGGAGCTTCTGGAGTGGATTCCCGTTTACGGAACCCTTCTTGACGTATTCAACATAAAGCGAACCCTAAGGGCACAGGAAGTCGGCAGGCTAAAGCAGGACATCTATGCCAGGGAGAACGAACTAAAGAACCCCGCCAACAACGAGGCTCTCATAAAGCCAAGGCTCATCAGCATGTATCTAAGGCTGATTGACTATTACATACTTGAAAAGGAAAGCGTAAAAAGAATCAAGGAAATTACGCTCAAGATAAAACTTCTTGATTCAAAATTATATAAGAAATTTGTTGAGTAGACATTTGCTGACTGCGGTGCTGAATTCAACTTAATTTATATTTTTAGGAGAAACTTATGTCTGAAGAGCTTGAAAATTCCGTAAGGGAAACACTAAAGAGCACAACTTGGACCCGCGCTGGAATCCGTGACTTTACAAAGAACAACCTCGTTGAACTGTCACAGATGCTTGAAAGGGTTTTTGAGGAAAACTGCAACAAACAAATCAAGGATATTTGCGACGAGCAGCTTTCAAAGACAAACGACAGCATCGTTGCGCTCTACCTTTCGGGTATGATAGCACTGCGCGACCGCTCTCTGGACAACTCAAACCTCATCACACTTGTGGACATCCTGGAAAAGAACCACAAGGAGGCTCTTATAGAATACCTCTGCGACTCAATCCTCAAGGAAGATCCGCAGAACAAATTTGCACTCCGCAAGCTGGCAGAATTCTACAAGGAAGCAAACAACGACAAGGTATGGGAACTTTACGAGCAGATTGTAAAGATTGACCTTGAAGAAGCAGAAATTGCAAAGATTCTTGCAGAACGCTACGAAGGCCAGAACAACCAGGAACTTGCAATAAGCTACTACAAGAAAGCCCTTCTCCGCTTTGTTGGCAACCACAACATCAGCAGCGTAAAAGAAATCTGGACAAAACTCGTTTCCCTAATCCCGGAAGAGATCGACTTCTTCCTCCTTATCCAGCGCAAAATCGCAAAGTCAATAAGCGAAACAAAGTCAGCAACATTCATGCAGGAGCTTTACCAGTACTACAAGGACACCGCAAAGTGGGACACTGCAATCTCCATCCTTAAGCTCATCCTTTCTATAGACAACAAGGACTCATGGGCACGCAAGGAAATAACAGAATGCTTCCGCGGCAAGTACTCTGACCACAGCCACCTTGAAGACTACATCCGCACATCAAACCTCGACACTTCTTTCCGCAACGTATTCGAGGCAATCAGCGACTTTGAAAAGCACATCTCCTTTGACGCAAAGAACTACGTATTCCACCGCACATGGGGTGTCGGTATCATTACAAAGGTACAGGGCGACCAGCTTACAATCAACTTTGGCAAAAAGAACGGCATCCACCCAATGTCCCTTAAGATGGCAGTAAGCGCTCTCCAGCCTCTTGCAAAGGACCACATCTGGGTTCTCAAGGCTACAAAGAAGAAGGAAGAGCTTGCCAAGATGGTAAAGGGCAACGTAGAAGGCACGCTCACCACAATCATCAAGAGCTTTGACAACAAGTGCGACGACAAAAAGATTAAGGCAGAACTTGTTCCAGCAATCCTTACACCGGGTGAATGGACAAGCTGGCACGCAAAGGCACAGAAGGTATTTGCAGAAAACAAAATCTTTGGCGTAAGCCCGGAAGACATAAGCATCCACACCGTACGCGACCACGAGATTTCTGCAGAGGAACGCTACAGCAACGAATTCAAGGCAGAGAAGGACTTCTTTAAGCGCATAGAGATTATCACCCGCTACGTAGACGATGACGAGACGGACAAGACGGACGAACTCTTTGCAGACATGTACAACTACTTTGCAGGCTACCTCAAGTCATTCCAGAACATGGACGAACAGGTTGTTGCATCTTACCTTATCGTACAGAACATCACAAAGAAGCTCCCAAGCTTTACCTTCCCCGCAACCTTCACATTCGAACAGCTCTACGGAGACATAGACAACAAGCGCGATCTTTTCACAAAGCTCAAGGACTCAAAGAACACATCGCTAAAGGCAGACTTTATTGCAAACGTAAGGCAGCTTCCAGACTGGGACGAGCAGTTCATCCACCTCTTCCCGACAGTTTTGGACAAGGGACTTCTTGACCAGCTCATCTCCAACGGAAAGCAGGACAAGGTTCAGAAGCTGGTTCAGGACTGCTTCGAAGACTACCGCAACAACCGCGACGCAACAGTATTCCTCTTTAAGGAATGCCGCAAGGAAGACTGGTTCAAGTCCGCAGGCGTAAGCGAAGAAAAGCAGCTCATAACGCTTGTAAACATAATCTCCCTCTGCTACCGCGAAGTGGACAACCACGTAAACACAACGGAAAACAAGAAGACAATCAAGAACGCAAAGACCCTACTCTTCCAGGAAAAGGATCCAAACGCACCGGACGGAAAGCGCAACAACCTTCTTGAATTCATGCTGGCTGGAGGAACGGACACAATCACCCGCCTCTACACAATGGTTAACGACGTAAGCAAGCTGGATTCAGACGGATCAAACTACAAGTCACAGCTCCGCAACGGAATCTTGGAGAAGTTCCCGGACTACAAGTTCCAGGAAGCAGAAAGCAAGCAGGAGACCCAGAAAGGACTTCTTGTTACCGCAAAGATGCTGGAAATCAAGCGCGACGAAGCAGAGCACATCGAAAAGGTACTCCTTCCGCAGATTACACAGGAAGTTAGCGAAGCCCGCGCCAAGGGAGACCTTAAGGAAAATGCTGAATACTCTTCTGCAAAGGAAGCACAGCACATTGCAAACGTTAAGCTTTCAAACCTCAAGGATGAACTTGCACGCGCAGTAATCTTTGACCCGACAACCGTAACAACTTCAACGGTTTCTTTCGGAACAAAAGTTACCCTGCAGAACAACAAGGAAAACAAGGAAGAAGTTCTCACAATCTTTGGACCGTGGGAATCAGATCCGGAAAACGGAGTTATCTCCTACCTTTCACCGCTGGGTATTAACCTTCGCGATGCCCGCACCGGAGAAAACCTTAAGTTCAGCATTAACGGCAAGGACTTTGACTACACAGTAAAGAACATAGCCCAGGCTCAGTTCTAAGGAAAAGAAATTGCCCATAACCGCCGGAAGCTTTAAAAAACTGTCTACGCATATAGGAAGTTTTTCCGCCTACACCAACATCGGTGTAATAGAAAACGGAAAAGACCTGTATGTGATAGACTCCGGCGTAAATTCTACTGACGGGGAAGACATAGTAAAGGCACTAAAAGAGATCTACCCCTCCTCCTGCATAAAGGCAATCCTTAACACCCACTCCCATTCAGACCACTGCGGAGGCAATGCAAAGATTCAGGAGCTTAGCAAAGCAAAAATCTACGCACCCTTTAACGAAAGCCGTCTGATGGAATTTCCGGAAGCAATGATTGCAATGTACTGGGGCGCCCATCCCTTTGAGGAACTTAGGAAAATCCACTACATGCAGCTGGAAGCAACCTTCCCCGACACCCTTATCCGCGCAAACGATGAATTTGATTTTGGAAGCGCAAGCGTAAAGTGCATTCCCCTGCCCGGACACTATTTTGACCAGACAGGATTCCTTGTTACGGACAAATCCGACGGAAAAAAATCCTTCTTCTTAGGCGACGGTCTTTTTGGCATGAGCATGATAAAAAAGTACTGGATTCCCTTCATGGTAGACCCGAATGAATTCAGAAAGTCCGTAATGCTTATTGACGAAACCGAAGCAGACTTCTTTGTGCCTTCACACGGGGATGTTACCGAGGGAGACAAGATTCACGCGCTTTCCGAAATAAACATAATGATTACCCTGGAAACGGAAATCCTTATCATAAAGACTCTGCAAAAGGCCCGCCTTACCCACGAAGAGCTTTTGGAAGCGGTGGCAGGTTTTGCAGGAATAGACCTTAAGCTTGGACAGTACGTTTTGATTGGAAGCACAATAAAGTCTTACCTTTCCTCCCTGTTAGACAAGAAAATCGTAAGCTATACAATAGAAGACAACCGCATGCTTTGGTCTGCAGAAAAGGGGCTTTCCAATTAGCCCAGCGGATAAAATAAGCAATAAATAACTTTTGTTAACACAAGCTGATTATTTATAATACAATGATTTTTTTATTGAATTTTTGCAAACCCAATGATATATTATATTCATCAACATTAACTTGGGGGCTTTTAAAAGGCTTTGGGAAGTAACTTTTTCTGAACCAATGCATTTTAGAAGTGACTCAACTCTTAAAGGAGTAAATTTATGGCTTACAAGATTGATGAAGGTGCCTGCATTAACTGTGGTGCTTGCGAAGCAGTTTGCCCTGCAGAAGCAATCAGCGAAGTAAACGACAAGCGCAGCATCGATGCCGACAAGTGCGCCGGTTGCGGTTCCTGCGTAGGAGAATGTCCTGTAGAACCAGCAAGCGTCAAGGAGGGCGCGTCATTTGTTTGCGGTAAGAACAGGCGAGTTTTCCAGCTGAAAACTC
>JAGACC010000017.1 GCA_017614295.1 Treponema sp. | reverse complement strand
CAGCTTATGCCGGACGAAAGGGTAGGCCAGCTGATGCGCAAGATGCAGAGCAAGCCCACAACGCTTGAATAGCAAATGCTTGTAAAGCTTTGGGGTTAAAAGTCAGGCTTGAACCCCAGGCTTTTATGCTAGACTTGAAAAGTCCTTGCACTTGGTAAAATCTTCGGTGTTTCCGGAGGTATTACCCATATGCAGACCTTAAACATCCAGTTTGCATCCGCGAATACGGCAAGCGAAAAAAGTACTGCAAACAAAAAGAGCCAGAAGTCTTCAGCTTCTTTTGAATCCGTCTTAAAGTCAGTAAGCGAAAGCGGCAAGACAAAGAAGGCGGATCTTGTCCAGACAGAAGAAAATTCATCTGTAAAAAAGACCCATGAATATTCAGAGGGCAAGAAAGTCTCCAAAAAAGATGCCTCTAAAAAAACAATCAGCGAAAATTCAGACACAAATAAAGTAATTCCTTCAAGCCAGCAGGAATCTGCTTCATCTGCAGACGCAAGCAATGCCGTTTCACAAAGCGGTGCTGTTCCTGCAGAAAAGGCAAGCAGGGAAGATAATGCTTGTGCAGAAGAAAATACAATAGAAGTGGTCTTTGACCTTACGGCAGCAGAACCCTTGGATGCAGAATCTGCTTCTCTTGTTGCAAGCTCCGTAGCGGAAGATTCCACCGTATTGGCTCCACTCTCCGGTGAAAATGAAGACGTACAGCTTTCTTCTTCCATCCAGGAACTTGCCGCTTCAGAAATCGAAGGCGGAAATCAGGAAGAGAAGGGCCAGCCCCTTATGGAGCAGGACGGAAAAGAAGTTATTCTTGCCGCAAACGATGGTACTGCCGCAGCAAACGCAGAACAGGCTTCAGCAAACGCTCTAAAGGATTCCTCCAAGAACCTTTCATCAGAAAAGCAGGAGTCAAAGTCATCAAAAGAGGTAAAACCTCTTGCAGAAGCAAAGGCCTCCAACTCCGTATTTACAATCGTAGACGAGCGCACAGCCGTTCAGAACACAAAGGAAGAAGGCTTAGAGCTTAAGGAAGATGCACTTCAGGCTGTTTCCGCCAAGTCGGATGACGTACAGATGCTCAACTCGGATGCAGTCCGCGTCCAGTCCCAGCAGAACATACTTGCCAGCAACAACCAGAGCGCAGGTGCTACAGGTTCCACCTTCCAGGCAATGCTAAGCCAGCAGATCCAGGAAAATGCACCGGAATTCGTAAAAGCGGGCAGCATTATCCTCCGCGACAACAATTCCGGCACAATAAACATGACAATGAAGCCCGAATCTCTCGGAAATGTTAAGATTAGCCTCGAAGTTTCCGATAAAGTAATAGCGGGACAAATTACTGTTCACAGCCAGGAAGCATACGATGCCTTCAAGCAGAATTTGGACACCTTGAAGCAGGCTTTCCAGCAGAATGGTTTTGACAGTGCCGGATTTACATTGAATCTTGCGCAGAACAACAACAGCGGTACCTTTGGACAGGAACAGCATCAGATGGCGCAGGAGTTTATGTCAAACAGGACGTACGGAGAGCTTGCCTCTACTGGTGATTCTTCCGTACAGGAAACAGGAAGTTCCGCATCTTACTCAAAGTCAAGCGGTTATCAAATTGACGTTGTAGCATAGGAGTTATAAATGGATATGGAAAACGCAGGTAGCTTACAGGCAGCAGGCTTTAAGTCTACATTGAGCCCGGAGGAAATCGCCATGAACAAGATGGCGGTTGACACTTACAACAAATCTCTGGCTGTAAACGGAAGACAGACCCAGCACGAGCTTGGAAAGGATGATTTCTTGAAGCTTCTTATTACGCAGCTTTCTAACCAGGATCCTACAGACCCGATGGATAACACTCAGTTTATTGCGCAGATGGCACAGTTCAGCCAGTTGGAGCAGATTACAAACATGAACGCCAACTTTGAAAGGTTGAACACAATGCTTACAAGCGACCAGGCTGTAAACGTAATAGGCAAGAACGTAGAAATCAGTCTTGGCGAAAATGCCGGTGTTACAGGCGGTGTTGTCGAAGCAGTTTCTTGCGGTCCAAACCCGCAGGTAAAGGTTGGCAACATGTATTATGACTTAAAACAAATTCAGGCCGTTTACGGCAACTAACATAAAAAGGCGAGGTAACTATTATGATGAGATCACTTTATGCCGGCGTAAGCGGCTTGCAGAACCACCAGACAAGAATGGATGTAATTGGTAACAATATTTCCAACGTAAACACAACAGGCTTTAAGAGAGGCCGTGTTAACTTCCAGGACATGATCAGCCAGCAGATTGCAGGTGCAGCCCGCCCACAGGAAGAGGTTGGTGGTGTTAACCCTAAGGAAGTTGGACTTGGTATGAGCGTCGCTTCCATTGACACTGTATTCACACAGGGTAACCTTCAGTCAACAGGAATCGGAACAGACGTTGCAATCCAGGGTAACGGCTTCTTCGTAATGAAGAACGGCGACCAGACTTTCTATACACGCGCAGGTGTCTTTGGCGTAGACTCAAACGGCACATTGGTAAATCCTGCAAACGGTCTCCGCGTACAGGGTTGGATGGCAGAAAGAATTGGCGGCGAATCAGTCCTCCAGACATCTGCAACTCCTACAGACCTTGTAATTCCAGTAGGCCAGAAGGACCCGCCACACGCAACAGAAAACGTACGCTTCAAGTGCAACCTTAACAAGAATATGCCAGTCTTTGATGACGCAACTGCAACAGAAGCTCAGAGAAGGGAAGGCACCTGGTCTACAGAAATGGACATCTACGACTCATACGGAAGGGCACACCAGCTTCAGATGAACTTCCGCAAGTCACCAGACGGCGATCCAAACCACTGGGTTGTTACAATTAACGTAGACCCAGCTGCAGACGTAGACACAGCAACACGCGTAGGCCTTGGCACAACAGACACAGGCGACGGCGAACAGGCCAGAACATACGACTTGTTCTTTGACAACTACGGAACACTCCGTTCTGTAAGGGACAGCGTTGGCAACGAAACACCGAATGACGCAAACGGAAACATCATCCTCCAGGCTTCATTCAATGTTGCAGACAGCAATGAAGATGCAGACGGTGGAGTTTACCGCCAGACATTCAACCTTGACTTGGGACAGATTGGCTCTATGGAAAACACAATCACACAGAGCGCATCATCTTCTTCAACAAAAGGCTTCTACCAGGACGGATACAGGCTCGGTTACCTTGACAACTTCAAGATTGACCAGAACGGTATCATCACCGGTGTATACTCAAACGGTTCAACACGCACAATCGGTCAGCTTGCAATGGCTAGCTTCACAAACCAGGGCGGTCTTGAAAAGCAGGGCGACACAATGTTTGCTGAATCAATCAACTCCGGTATGGCAGACATCGGTACAGCACGCGTTGCAGGTAAGGGTTCATTCCTTGCAGGTACCTTGGAAATGTCAAACGTAGACCTTACAGAGCAGCTTACAGACATGATTGTAACCCAGCGCGGATTCGAATCAAACGCAAAGACAATCCAGACTGGAGACTCAATGCTCGAGACAATCATCAACCTTAAGAGGTAATAGCTAAGAGCTAAAGTAGCCGGGAGCGTATACAGCCTTAGGGCAGCCTCTTTGGCAAAAGTTTAATAACGGCCGGGTGAGCGGATGTTCGCCCGGTCATTTTTTTGGACGGTAGAGCATTTTTTACTGTGCGCGGTCCTACGGAACCGTCAGTCCCTATCCATTCCCCGCTTTGCGGGGTTCCGGCTTTCGCCTCCATTACCTCGCTCGAAGCTTGCGCTGCGAGTTCGGCAACCCGCCTTTGGCGGGCCCCTCCAATCGGGCGTAGGTTAAATTAAAAAAAAATAATAAAAATTTGACTTCTGCTATTGACATAAAATGCAAAAAAGTATATAGTCTAATCATTCAATGCCGGTGTAGCTCAGCTGGTAGAGCGGAGGACTGAAAATCCTTATGTCGTCAGTTCGATTCTGACCGCTGGCATCTAAGACCTGATTCGTTCAGGTCTTTTTTATTTTTAAAGTTGCTTCTTTGCAAATGGGGTGGCGAGGAGGACTTACGCCGCCGTGTAGGGGCTTTAGTTGCCGCTTGCGGCAATGAGCGTAGCGAACCCCGGAAGGGCGGTTTCCAAAAGGCATGATGGTCGAGTTAGAGTTGGCATAATGCTTGTAAGAAAAAATTACCGTCCAGATTCAAATAAATCTTGTTAAACTTGGCTTCTTGGATTATAATTGAATCATGAATTGGTTAATAATCGCCTCAACTCCAAATGACGAAAATGCTCAGATGGTGCAAGAATTTCTTAAGGGAAAATTTGGCATGGAATCCACAAGGGTTCTTTTGTATCCGAATGTACCCAGGGAAGAACTGTTTGATATTTGCAACAAGGTCCTTGCCTCGTCCCATTACATAATTCTTGACAGCGAAAAGCTCCACAAGCTTCCTGACTACAACTTTATCCTTGGCCTTATCCGCGGAAGACAGTGTCCTGCATTCATCTTTGAGGGCCGCCCCTATATCCGCAGGTATGAATCTCTGGAAAAAGAGCTTAGGGGCAATTCAAATTTCATCTGCTTTTCACATTTAAGCGAGCTTACCAATTCAATCGAAAAGAACTTCGAAAAATACCGCAGGGATGATGAGCAAAGAACTGCCCTTGCAAGCCTCTTTGCCAACGGAATCCCCTTTACAAGCGACTGTTTTGCCCAGTACATAGCAAAAGACAACACGGAAATCTGCGAAACATTCTTTAAGGCCGGTATGCTGATGAATGCCCGTACGTCCAACGGAATACCGCTCCTCTGCATTGCAACAAGAAACGATTGTATCTCCAAGGTAAAGTGGCTTCTGGAAAACGGTGCAGACATAGACGCAATTTCTTCGGACAGGGGATACAGCCCTGTAATGGATGCAGTTTGGCGCAAGAACTTTGACATAACAAAATACCTTATTTCCAAAGGCGCAGACCTTAGCTTCGTTAGCTCGGACGGACAGCCAATCCTTGTGCTTGCCGTAGGAAACGGAAATGTGGACATAGTAAAAATCCTTTTGGAAAACGGAGCAGACCCAGACCTAAAGGACAGCATGGGAATGAGCGCAAGGGAATACGCACTTCTTTTCAAGAAGAAACCGATGATTGACCTTATGGAGAAATTTCCAAAAAAATAGATAAGGAAGAGAGATATGCCTTTAAAAATAGTATTTGCCGGGGGTGGGACTGGCGGTCACATTTATCCGGGCATTGCAGTAGCGGACTCCCTAAAGGCTCTGGCAGAGTCAAAGGGGCTTTCCGTAGAAATATACTGGATTGGAAACGGCAGCGGCATGGACAAGGATATTGTAGAAAAGAACCTTGTTTCTGCTGGCGGCAGCATTACTGGATTTTTGGGAATACCATGCGGAAAGCTAAGGCGGTATTTTTCCCTGAGAAACTTCGTGGATCTTTTTAAAATAGCGGGCGGTTTTTTTAAGTCCCTGTCTATCTTAAAAAAGATAAAACCGGATGTCCTTTTTTCTAAGGGCGGTTTTGTAAGCGTTCCACCTTGTCTTGCCGCAAAGATGCTTCGCATTCCATATTACACCCATGAGTGCGATTTTACCCCGGGACTTGCAACCAAGCTTAACAGCGGCGGTGCAAAGAACATTTTTGTTTCCTACGAGGAAAGTTCCAAATACTTAAAGAAAAAGAATGCCTCAAAGTGCATCGTTACCGGTAACCCTGTGCGTCCAGTGTTCTACGAAGACAATACTGCTTCCGGCCTAGAATTCCTTGGAATTCCAAAAGACCATGAAAAGCCTGTGCTCCTTGTTTTGGGAGGAAGCTCCGGTGCCCTGCAGATAAACAACCTCGTCGTGCAGAACATTACCTGGCTAAAGGAGAGGTTCATAGTGGTTCACCAGACCGGAAAGGCCTTTGCCCACGACAATCCTCTTCTTATGGCATCCCGTAACGACTCCTACAAGCCCTACGACTTTATTTACAGCGAAATGCCATCCGTAATACAGGCAAGCGACCTTGTACTTTCCAGAGCAGGTGCAAATTCAATCTGGGAATGTGCCGTATGCTCAAAGCCTATGGTTCTTATACCTCTTTGCGGTTCAGGAACAAGGGGCGATCAGGTTGACAATGCGCGTTTTATTCAGCAAAATGGTGCAGCAATGGCTCTTGTTGGCAAGGATGCGGATTCTGCCCACCTGCAGGAGGTTTTGGAGTCGCTTTTGTCCAAGGAAAAGAGGGATTCACTTTCCAATGCCTGCAAAAAGCTGTGCGGAGAAAAGGTTCCGTCTCAAAATATTGCAAATCATATTCTTGAAGGACTTAAAAAATGAATTTACCCATCATCGACTTGTTGTTTCTGCTTATAATAGCTTTGTGCGCAGTCTTGTGCCTTATCAAGGGCTTTGTGGACAGCGTATTCAATAAGGCCGCTCCAATACTTGCTTTGTGGGCTGCTGTTCTTGGCTGGAGACCCTTGTCTTCCATGCTAAAGGATGCCATAAAAATTTCCGTGCTCAACTATATAGCTTCTTTCCTGATTATTTTTATCGTTGTCTTTATAATGATAAAAATCCTCCAGATGATTCTTGGGAATATTTTTGAAGGAAAGATACTCGGTTCTCTGGACAGGACACTTGGCTTTTTCTTTGGCGTAATAGAAGGCCTTGTAATAGTCCTTTTGATTATGATTGTCCTTACAGCCCAGCCTTGGTTTGACGTAAGCGGAATTTTTGCCGGCAGCATTTTCTACAGGATATTCGCTCCCGTGGTAAATTCAAATGTTCATGTAATTTCAAATTCGGTGAACAATATTTCTGCCAGCCTTGTCTTTGGGGGAAAGTCCCTGAATGTTTGACAACCTGCTTTATCAAAGTGCCTCATCTTTGCTTTCGGAAGACATAAGAAAGAATTGCCTGCCAAATTCAATATTGTTTGCAGGACCAGCTGCATCCGGAAAGCTAACCTGTGCGCTTGAACTTGCCAGAGTGCTTGCATGCAGACAGACTCCCCGCGGAGAATGGAACTGCACTTGCCCAAGCTGCCTTAGGAACAAAGCCCTGGTAAGCCAGAACGTGCTTGTTTGCGGACCCGGTAACAGAACGCTGGAAATTGCCGCCGCAAAGACAACGCTTTTGAATCAGAGCATAAACAATACGACTCACGTGGAAGCTGCCCGCTACCTTTACCTTCGCGCAGTAAGAAAACTTACCGTTAGGTTTAGCCCCGTGCTATGGGAAGGGGATTCAAGCCTTGCCAAGTTTTCGCCTCTTTTGCAGTCCATAAACGATTCCCTTGAGCTTCTTGAGCCTGGACGTACTTTGCCGGACGAAGCAAACCTTACCAAAGTTTTAGACTCTATTGGGGAGCAGTGCGAAAAGCTGGAGAATTCATTTTTGTACAATGCGCTTCCTGTTTCTCAGATAAGGCGTTTTTCCGCATGGGCACACCTTAGTTCCGGAAGCGGTCAGAAGGTTTTAATAATAGAAAATGCCGACTGCATGGAAGACAGTTCAAGAAATGCCTTGCTAAAAATTCTTGAGGAGCCGCCGGAGGGAGTTACCTTTATTCTTACCACAACAAAAAGAGGTGCAATGCTTCCGACTATACTTTCCCGCGTCCGCACCTACAATTTTTTTGAGCGCACAAAGGAACAGCAGAAGACTGTTATAAGCCGTGTCTTTAGGCAGAGCGGTGGAGGCTACAATTCTCCCGTAGAAACGGTTAGCGGCTTTTTGCAGACCTATCTTCCTGTTAAGCCGGATACGGTAAAGGAATACGCATCCTCTTACTTTGAGACCCTTGCCCAAGGCCATGTTCCGGACATTGCTTCCATAATAAAGGGATGCGGAAACTTTGACCCCCGTCTTTTGCTCAACATATTCTTTGCAGGAATAATTGAAGCCCAGAAAAAACTTTTGGCAAGGCCAGACGGAGCCGAAGCTTCGTCCCAAATACTTGTTCAAATCCGGAAGGTCTACACCAATATAAACATGTTCAATCAGAATGCACTTTCTGCTTTTGAAGAGCTAACCCGCGAACTTTTGCAGATTAATTTTGTTCACGGAGGAATTTTCAGGGAAGCACTTGAATGAAAGATTTTGTAAAGAAGGTTTCAAAAAAAATTTCAAAACTGTCAGAGGCCCAGCTTGCGTCTTTGTTCGAAGACCTTAATTCGGAAAATGACGTGCTCAATTCTCTGGTAGAAAGCCTTTCCACAGGTCTTGTCATTGTGGACGAGAACTATATCATAATGCAACACAACAAGGCTGCGGAACGTCTTATTCCCTTTGTTTCCCGCCAGGCATACAGCGAACAGCTTCCGGTTTGGCAACTGGTGGACGACGAGCCTCTTTCCCTTTTCCTTAAGTCATGCGCAAGTGAGCAAAAGACAAATGTAAGCGAAGAATTTTCCATAGCGTCTGACGGCGGAATAAAATTTTTGAGCGTAACAATTTTGCCCTTTGTTCAAAAGCACTGGAACGAATCCGCAGATGTTGTGGAAACAAAGATTGCGGGCTACATAATCACCGTGGACGACATTACTCAAAAGCGCCAGCAGGAAATTCTTTTGCACCGCATGGAAAGCCTTGCAAGCCTTACAAACCTTGCGGCTTCTGTTGCACACGAGATAAAGAATCCGCTTGGGGCAATAAGCATACACATTCAGCTTTTGCAGAGGGCCGTAAAAAAAGCCAGGGAAGGGGACGGTATGCTTCCCGTGCAAAAATACATGGAAAACTATCTGGATGTTGTGAATGAAGAAATAGACAACCTGAACAAAATCGTGCTTGACTTTTTGTTTGCAGTAAGACCGGTTCAGGCTACCATGACGCTTTGTTCACCTGATTCATTGATAGAAAAATTTAGCTCTTTCTTTAAGCCGGAATTTGATGCTAAGAATGTGTCACTTGAGCTTCGCCTTTCCAAAAGGAATACCCGTCTTTTGATGGACGAAAAGCTTTTCCGCGAAGTGATTGTTAATATAGTTCAGAATGCCCTTGCCGCAATTACCCAGCGTTTTTCATCTTCTGCAGAAGACATGACCGGTGGCTTCTCTCACGGAGAACTGATTATTGAATCTTGGGTAAAGGACGAGCATTATTTTTTGAGCTTTGCAGACAACGGAAGCGGTATGGACAGCGAAACTTCATCCCACATATTTGAACCCTACTATACTACAAAGTCTAACGGCACGGGGCTTGGTCTTACAACCGTCTACAAAATCATCAAGGAATTCCGCGGAGACATAGACGTTAAGTCTGTACTTGGGCACGGAACCGTATTTACAATTACTCTTCCTGTTCCACAGAGCGGAGTAAAACTTATTGCCTCCAAAAAAAGCGCGAAGGATGAAAAATGAAATTTACTCTTCTTATTATTGATGATGAAAAAAACATCCGCGAAGGTCTGGCCGCAAATTTTGAGCTTGAAGACTACAATGTAAAGACAGCTGCAACCGGAGAAGAAGGCCTTAAGATTATAGAAAAGGGAGACATAGACCTTGTAATCACGGACTTGCGCATGCCGGGAATAAGCGGTGAACAGGTTCTTGCAAAGGTAACTGCAGAAACCCCTGGAATACCTGTAATCATACTTACGGGACATGGAAGCATAGACAGTGCGGTGGATGCAATGCGTCACGGTGCCTATGACTTTTTAACCAAACCGCTAAACCTTGACCAGCTTGGAATGATTGTAAAGCGTGCTCTTGAAAGCCGCGAGATGAGCCTTCAGCACCAGCAGCTTAAGCAAACCCTGGAAGGAAACGAAAGTCTTAAGGGAATGATTGGAAAGTCTGCCGCTATGCAAAAGGTTCAGGCGATGATCCGCAAGGTTGCAGACAGCAGGGCAAGCGTCCTTATAACAGGCGAGAGCGGTGTTGGAAAGGAACTTGTTGCAAAGGCAATACACAATCTTTCGCAGCGCAAGGACAAATCTTTCGTAGAGGTTCAGCTTTCATCACTAAGCGAAAACGTAATAGAAAGCGAGCTCTTTGGACACGAAAAGGGTGCCTACACCGGTGCAGACAGGATGCAGAAGGGCTGTTTTGAGCGTGCTCATGGCGGTACCATTTTTCTTGATGAAATTGGCGAGATAAACCAGAACGTTCAGGTTAAGATTCTGCGCGTTTTGCAGGAGAGAAAATTTGAGCGTGTTGGTGGTGAGCAGACCATAGAGGTTGACGTTCGCATTATAGCCGCAACAAACCGCAACTTGGAAGAAGAGGTAAAGGCCGGACGTTTCCGCGAAGACTTGTACTACCGCCTTAACGTAATTCACATAGAAGTTCCTCCGCTTCGCGAGCGCAAGGACGACATACCGCTTTTGCTTTCCCATTTCCTTAATGAATTCAATGCAGAGAACAACAAGAGTATAAAGGGTGTGGACAACCGGGCAAAGTCTCTCCTGTTCAAGTACAATTGGCCTGGAAATATCCGCGAATTGCGTAACTGTATGGAGAGTGCAGTTGTTATGTGCGGTGGGGATGAAATATCTAGCGCAGATTTGCCTCCGTCCATTAATGCAGGTAGCGGTGCAGACAGCATTTCTGTTCCGTTGGGCATTACTCTTGACGAAGCCGAAAAGATTATCATCCGCGAAAATCTTGCGTTAAACCGCAATAACAAGAGCAAGACCGCAGACATGCTTGGCATAGGGCGAAAGACTTTGCAAAGGCGCTTGGCAGAGTGGGGGCTTGAAGGAGAAGATAAGAGCGATGCAGACGATGTATGACAAGCTGGGTGAATTGCTAAGCGAAACCCTGGAAGCAGGCGAGATAAAATTTGTCCGCGTTGAGCGTCCCCAAAGAGTTCAGCCGGAAAGCTCAGAAGAAGCAAAAGATGCAAAGCCTTCAGAAGAAGCGGAAAGCTCAGCAAATAAAAGCCAGGAAGCAAAGCCGGATTCCTCTGCAGGACAAAGCGGTT
>JAGACC010000148.1 GCA_017614295.1 Treponema sp. | reverse complement strand
TTTTGTTATTGAGGGCAGCGGATTTAATATTCCCATGAAATATGTAAAAAGCATTACAAATGATTCATACGGCAATGTTGTAATTACGCTTATTCCGCTCGATGAAAAAAATGGTGACAAAGAAATAGCCAAGGCAATAGAATATTTGCTTTCGAATGTTTTTTAGCATAAGTTTGTAAAAATGCAAATGCTGTAAAGGCGCACTTTTTTGGGGAAGAAAAAACATGGGAATGAATAATAGCCTTTCTAAAGTTTTAATCCTGATTTTTTTGGCAATGGCAGGATTCCTTTCCTATTATGCATAAGTCCTGATTCATGGTTGGGAAGGCCTTTTGTGGGTGATGAACTTCTATTGGACTTTTCTTTTTCTTCCCTTTGCTTTTTGCGCCTGGATAAAAGTTTTTGTTTGCAAGAAAATAAAGTTAAAGTCATTGTTTGTATTTCTGCTTTCGTATTTTGTAACTTTTATAGCAATCTATATTCTGCTGAACGTTATTTACAATATAAGGTTTTTTGTTTTTCTTATTTTCTTCTATTATTTTAGAATAGATGCTGGTGTTTTTCTGTCGGTCGCTGTCTTTTCTTTGGCTATAGCGCTTGTCTTTTTTGTCCTTTTCCTTGAAAACGTAAAGTTGCAGTCAATATTGAATTTTACCCTTTCGCGTAAAGAAAAGCTTGCATTGTTTTTTATGCCGCTTTATATTTTTTTTGCTGCAGAAATATTCATGCTGCTCTTCTTTTTGCTAAGGCTTTTTCCAAAGATGCAGGCAAGTGATTTGCTTGATTCAATATTCATTTTTAAAACCGGAACTGTTATATTCACTTCCGTTATGCTTGAAGGCTTTTATATAATGTACAAAAAATCTTCTGCCCTGAATTAATTACAAATATGATGATGTTTTTCGCCAACTGTCATGTGGCTGTCCAATAAGAACGTCATGCTGAACGCGGTTGTGTTGCAACCAATTTCAGCATCTACGCTGTCTGTAGCCTTGAGATTCCGAAACGAGTTCGGAATGACACCACCGCTTTCGCAAAGTGCTATTCCTCCCGCCAACTGTCATTCCCCTGCTCGACACGGGAATCTTTTTAGCGTATTTTCTAAAAAAAATCCTCAAAAAACACTATATTCTCAACTTTTTTTCTCAAAAATCTCTTGTTTTACTGTTTTTTCTAATATTTCTGTGCTATAATTAAATTACTATGAAAAGTAACAAGATGTCACTTAGAACAGAGGTTCTTATTGCTTCGGTCGGCTCAATGCTTTTGGTTGCGCTTTTCTTGAGCTTTTCCTTTATTCAGCTTATGAGGCGCATTATTGACAGGGCAACAGTCAATTCCGTTTCCCAGACCATGGTTGTGCTTAACGGAGAAGTTTCCGCTATTTTTACCCCCTACGAAATAACGGTTCATGATGTGGCTTTGGCTGCATCTTCTTCCGCAAAGAAAGATTCCCTTGCAAAAATGGTTCGCAGGGCAGCGGAAGAGCTAAAAACTATGGACAACGACGTATATTACGCTACAAAAATTTCCCGCTACGAAGAGGGTGGCTTTTACATAGACGGTGCAGACTGGAAACCCGGAGAGGACTGGATTCCAAGTGAGCGCGACTGGTGGAAGGATGCCGTTGCCGCAGGAGATGGTAAGGTTGCCATGGGAGAGCCTTATGTAGACGCCATGGAAGGAACACTTTGCGTAACCCTTTCCTGCCCAGCCTATGACGACTCAGGAAGCCTTGTGGGTGTTGCCGCCGCAGACATCTACCTTAATGCCCTCAGCGACATGGTAAAGAACATAAAGCTTTCCGAAAACAGCAAAATCAACATCATAACAAAAGACGGCCATTACGTAACAAACGACGACTTTGACGCCATAATGACCAAAAACTACTTCGACACGGTTTCTTCCAAGTCCATCACTAAGACTTCATACCTTGACGGAAGCGTAAAGTCATTCACGGAGGGAGGATCCTTCTACGGAGTTCACCCCATCAAGGACACAAACTGGTTCATCGTAATAGAAGGCCCAACTTCAGACTTTTCATCCGGCTACTTTAAGCTGGTAACAGTCGTTCTTCTTGTCCTTGCCGTAATGGTTGTCTTTATGCTTGTAGTGGACTTAACCGCTTCCAACAGACTGTCACAGGCTTTCAAGGACATGGCCGCAGGCTGCGAGCGCTTTGCAAAGTGCGACTTCTCCAAAAAATACCCCGACTACTTTACAAGCGAGGCATCCCTTCTTTCCAACGGATTCAACCTATTCTCACAACGCATTCAGGACATGATCGGAACAATCAAGCTTTCAAGCTCCAACCTGGACGTAGTTTCCAACAACATGAAGGACAGCGTAGCATCCGTTTCCGACTCAATGACATCCATCCGTCTTGGAATTGGCAACGTACAGACCCAGGTAGAAAAACAGGCAGACGGTTTTGACGAAACATCATCCGTTATAAAAGACGTTGCCTCAAGCATTTCCACCGTAAACGAGATGATTGATTCCCAGACAAGAAGCATCAGAGAATCATCTTCATCCGTCTCACAGCTTGTAGGCAGCATCGAACAGATTGGTCAGTCCATGGAAAGCATGGCAAAATCATTTGAATCTTTGGACACGGAAGCCAAAAGCGGTATGTCTAAGCAGGCAAAAGTAAACGAGCGCATTTCCCAGATTGAACAGCAGTCCCAGATGCTCCAGGAAGCAAACATGGCTATTGCATCGATTGCGGAACAGACAAACCTTCTTGCTATGAACGCTGCAATTGAAGCTGCACACGCAGGAGAAGCCGGTAAGGGTTTTGCGGTTGTTGCAGACGAAATCCGTAAGCTTTCGGAAACATCATCCGGCCAGTCAAAGACAATCGGTGAACAGCTAAAGAACATTCAGGACAGCATTGGCGAAATTGTTTCTGCATCCCAGGAATCAAGCACTGCATTTGCTGGAGTTTCAAGCCGCATCCAGGAAACGGACGAACTTGTTCAGTCTGTAAGAAGCTCGCTGGAAAAGCAGACGGAAGATTCAAGAAGCGTAATCTCCTTCCTTTCAGACATGGACAGAACGGCAGAAAACGTACGCAACGCCTCTGTAAAGATGTCGGACGGCAGCAGGCGCATTCTTTCCGCTATGGATAACCTCCGCGACTCCCTTGGCGACGTAAGAAGCTCAATGTCAGATATGTCGGATATAGCTCAGGGCGTAATCAAGAGTGGCCAGAACTTGGACAACTGCGTTATTGCTCTGGACACAAACGTAGCAAAACTTGGTGACGACGTTCGTAAGCTTTCGGGCTAGGACTTGTCTGTAACAAGGTTTGCATAAAATTGTTTTCTAAATAAGACTCAGCTTGGTGCAGGTCCAGACTCGTTTTGGGCTTGCATATCATTTTTGCCTGCAATCTTCGGAAGGAGAAAACTTTACCGTATGATGAACATTAAAAGATTCCTATTTGCTACATTTGCCGCAGCATTAACACTTACAGCATGTTTTGCAAAGCCCCAGTCCAAGGTAAGCCTTGCAAATAACGTAGGGGAACTTTCCTGGTCAAGCAACTATACCGTTGACGCCCAAAAATTTGAAGGCGCAAGCGAAGGTTCCGTAATCAGCATAGACGCCCGGCAGACAAAAGCCGACTACCACAAATTCAAACTCTATTCCATGGGGAATGGCTGGAAGGAACTCGGCTCAGGCGGTGTTACAGGTGCTTCTTTTGCAAACGGAGAAATATCCGTAGAAAAGTCATCCTGCACAATAAGCATAAAGCTAACCAATCAGGAAGCGGAAGAGCTAAAGAAGGGCGGAATGGTGCTCCACGGTTTTGGCCTTTCCATAAAAAAGATGGAACTTACCGCTTCTGCACAAAAGCAAAATGGCAAGCATGAAAAATCCCCCAAACACGAAAAGCCTGGCAAGCAAGAAAAATCCGCAAAGACAGCAAATGCCAACTTACCCTTCGACTTGGGCAACTGGAAAAGCATTGTCTTACCCGCAGAAAGCATAAAATCATCCGGAAACTTTTCAATAAAGATTAGCACAAAAGCTTCCAACGCAGAAAAAAATCCTTCTTATTTTAACATAAAGCTCTACGTACCGGAAAATTCATCTTGGACACCGCTTGGAAAAGGTAACCTTGAACCTGCCCAGAACGGGGTAAAGCTACAGGGAGACTTGATTGTCCTTCCAAAAGCAGACAACACTTTTGTCTACACACCAACAAATTCCGAGCGCAACGCAATAAAAAAGAATGGCCTTGTAGTACAGGGATACGGAATGTCCGTAACGGAAGTAAATTCTGTAACCGTAGCAGAACTTCACTCAAAGCCAGAACCAAAGAAAGCAGAACCAAAGAAGCCCGATGCCAAAAAGCCGGAAGCAAAAAAGCCGGAGCCTCTCCCTTCCAAAAAAGACAAGGAAAGCCCAGCCGTAAGCCCGGTAACATCCGCCAAGGGAACACCCTTCGCAAACCACGGAAAACTCCACGTTACGGGAACAAACCTCTGCGACAGCAAGAACCAGCCCTATCAGCTCTACGGAATGTCTACCCACGGACTTTCATGGTACCCAGAATACGTCTCCAAAGAAAGCTTCACCTCCCTCCGCGATGACTGGAACACAAACTGTGTGCGCCTGGTCCTCTACCCCGGAGACTACATGGGCTACTGCAACGGAGGCAACAAAACCCAGCTAAAAAATACCGTCTACAAGGGAATAGAAGAAGCCACAGCCCTTGGAATGTACGTAATC